>DOXE01000395.1 GCA_003519205.1 Chloroflexota bacterium | reverse complement strand
GTGGAGGCAGACCTCGCAGCCCCCGCCCAGGGTCATGCCGAAGGGCGCCGCCACCACCGGCACCTCGGCGTACTTGACGGCCATGTTCGCCTGCTGGAACTGCTGGATCATGAGGTCCAGCTCGTCCCACTCCTCCTCCTGTGCGGCGAGGAGGACGAGCATCAGGTTGGCGCCGGCGCTGAAGTGCTCGCCCTGGTTGCCGATCACCAGGGCGTCGAAGTCAGAGTTCAGGCGTTCGAGGGCTACATATGCCATATCGATGAAATCGGCATCCAGCGCGTTGATTTTTGGCGAATGCATCTCTAGGAGAGCCACCCCATCTCCTATATCAAGGAGACTGGCACTCATATTCCTTTTGACTTCATTACCGCTATCGCGGAGAGCCTGGATTGAAACGATTTTCGGATCAATCGGCTTTCGTTTATAGCCTTTTTCCATAAAGTCATAATAATATCCATTTCGGTAGAAACTTCCGTGGCCGGCCGCCAACATCTCTTTAACCCAGTCGGCAACCTCCAGCCCTGCTTCTTCCATCTTTTTCGCCGTACTGGCAACACCCAACATATCCCACATCTCAAATGGACCTGCCTCAT
Source organism: Chloroflexota bacterium (assembly GCA_003519205.1). Taxonomy (GTDB): domain Bacteria; phylum Chloroflexota; class Anaerolineae; order Promineifilales; family Promineifilaceae; genus UBA11865. Next base: position 3,743 of record DOXE01000395.1, on the reverse strand, counting down.
GGGCGAAACCCCAACGCACGGCATTATCAACATCGACCAGGCGATAAGCGATTTCAGGAGTGATGAAAGCCGCATAGGCAAGAGAATAATACAATGTGTCTCGAATGAAAGTCACAGCCGGATCCTCTTCTTGCTCTAGAATTGCCGGCAAGCGCTTGTCAAGCTCCTCAATTTTGCGGGTTGAACCTATAGATTCATACCGAACTTGTTCTGGAGCCGAATATTCCATCATCTCTGGATCTAACGTCCAAAATTCCCTTTTTCCATTTACATAGGTCTTTTTGTAAAAACCCTGGTCAGTTTTGTTGCCGAACCACTTGTTATCCAACATTTGGGCGATAACGGTATTGCTGTGATCAGATTTCAATATCTCTCGATATGGATCGTTAGGGATGGCGTCATATAAGTTAGTGGTAACATGCCCCATGATGTCCAATCCGATCAGATCTAGGAGTCGGAATGTGGCTGTTTTTGGCCTGCCCAACAAAGGTCCCGTTATGGCATCGACTTGCTCGATAGTATAGCCATGTTTAAATGCATATTCTACGCTATAAGAATTGGCGATGGTGAAGAAGCGGTTGCCGATGAAATTGGGGGTGTCTTTGCAGACCACCACGCCTTTTCCTAGCACGTCCCTCCCAAACCTACTCATGAATTCGACGACTTCACCTGCTGTTTCGGGTGTCGGTATAATCTCTAATAATTTTAAGTATCGGGGAGGATTGAAAAAATGGGTGCCAAGAAAATGAGCCTTAAAATCCTCTGAACGTCCCTCGGCGATTATACTGATTGGGATCCCAGAAGTGTTGCTACTGATAATGCTTCCGGCTTTCCTTATGGCCTCGATTCGTTCCATCAATTGCTGTTTCGGTTCTAATCGTTCGATGATTGCCTCAATGTACCAATCGCAATCGGCCAGCCGGTCCAGGTCATCTTCAATATTGCCTATGGTAATAAACTTGGCTCTATCTGGCCGAGCCAGGTTTGCCGGTTTGGCCTTAACCATGCGATCATACAAACTCTGAACCAACCGATTCCGCGCCTTTGGATCATCCTTTTCCTCGTCAGTCAGGTTCGGCGTCAGGATATCTAATAGGACTACCTCAATGCCGATATTGGCCAAGTGTGCTGCTATGCCCCCACCCATAGTCCCTGCGCCTATGACAGCCACCTTGTTAATTGAATAAGTCATCGACGTCTCTCCATTTTTGAACATGCCATCAAAATCCGGTTAGTGATCTGCTATATCTCAGTCATGACAATGTATATCCACCATCCACCATATATACTGCCCCTGTTGTGAAATCAGAGGCGGAAGAAGCCAAGTACAGGGTAATTCCTATTATTTCTTCAGGCTTTGCTATCCGTCCAGCTGGAGTTCGACGGATGATCGAATCATAAATCGACGGATTATCCCACAACGCCTTACTAAAGCTTGTCCGAACAAAACCAGGAGCTATGGCATTGACTTGAATATTGTCCTTGCCAAGCTCAATCGCCAACGACTTAGTCAACATAATTATCGCAGCTTTACTCACGCTGTATATTCCCATCATGAAACCAGGTTCAACGCCGGCAATTGAGGCAATATTTATGATTTTGCCCCCCTGTCCTTGCTTTATCATCTGCAGGGCAGCCGCCTGACAAAGCCAAAAATATCCTTTAACGTTTACCTCAAAAATTTTGTCCCATTGTGATTCTTCGGATGATAGCAATGGTCCGAAGTGAGGGTTGGTAGATGCGTTGTTTACAGCTATATCTATCCGTTCAAACTTCTCAACCGCAAGCTCGACAAGTGATATTGTTTCTACACGCCTTCCCGTATGAGCAGGCACACCAATCGCCCGATCCGGATACTGGTCATTGATGGAATCTGCAACCGGCAGAATATTTTCAGGTTTGCGACTGCTGATCACAACGCTGGCACCAGCTTCGACAAATCCTCTCGCAATGGCCTCGCCTATGCCACGAGAGGCGCCAGTAACAATGGCAACCTTACCGTCTAAATCATACTTTGACATACAGCTAAAAGAGAAAAGATCATTTCAACTCTCGCCGTGTATAACCTAAGATACTTCGGGCGACGATTAGTAGATTTATCTGCTGGGTGCCCTCGAAGATATCGTTAATCTTGGCATCTCGCATCCACTTTTCGACTAGAACATCCTGCGTATAACCTATAGGACCCAATAGTTCAACAGCCTTTTGTGTTATCCAGGTGGCTGCTACACCAGTATAAGCCTTGGACATGCTGGCCTCTAGGCGATTTGCCCGGCCATGATCCGTCATCGACGCCGCCCGCAGGGTCAACAACCAACCGGCTTTATGCCTGGCCTCCATCTCTAAAATATCGCGTTCAACGGCCGTCAATGCGTGCTGTGGCTTGGTATAGTCGACCGTAATGCCTTCCTCAGCCAATTTACCTTTTGTAAACTCCAGAGCGGCCCTGGCTACACCCATGGCGCTAGCTGCCACAACCGGTCTCGACGTATCAAATGTCTTCATCGCCCCTTTAAATCCCTTTGTCGTCGCCTGATCCAATCGCTGAACCTCAGGACTTCCCAGGATATTATCAAATGGAATCCGAGCATCCTCGAAGACAATTGATGCCGTGTCGCTCGCTCTTATACCAAGTTTTTCTTCCTTCTTTGAAATTGTTACCCCTGGAGTTCCCGCTTCAACCACAAATGGTTTCATCCCAGCTCTGCCGGCCGACGAGTCAACCGTCGCCCAGATCACGACCAAACCATCGGATTCATCTAATGCTAGCGATCCGTTAGTACAGAAGATCTTCTCTCCATTGAGTATCCATTCATTGGTTTGAACGTCCAGCTCGGCCGTCATTCGAATCGCGCTCGTATCCGAACCAGCTCCCGGTTCGGTCATAGCCATAGCACCCCACTTTGGATCACCCTCAGTAAAACGGCTGAGAAATCGCACCTTTTGCTCGGTCGTACCGACCGCTTGAATTGCCGCGCCTCCCAGGGCTGGGTCCGGGGTGCAGAGATATTGGCCTGCATCCCCCCAACTTAATGTCTCAACCAACATGACCAAGCGGAGGATCGCTGTTCCTGGCCCTTCACGCTTGGGACCTTTCCCATTGGTTGACTTTTCCATCTGGCGCCTATTTTGTTCGCGTAAAACCGGCCACATGATGTTAATGTATTCCCAAGGTCGTTCGTGTTCATGCTCATCATAATAGCGAGACTTGGCCCGCATCACCTGCTCAGCCACCATCTTTGCCATCTGTAACTCATTGGTAATCTTTTCAGGCACGGAAAAATTTATCATCGATTTAGCTCCACTCATACTGAAAGACAGTTAAATGTTAAACAATTGCCAAGCCGTCGAACGTAGCAAATCCGCGAGCATTCCTGAGCCAAAGTTCGGCTGGAAATTCACGAATATAACCATATCCTCCCAATGCTTGCACGGTTCTATCGGCCACACGCAACACCATTTGATCCACAAAGTATTTCATCAAGGTCGCTTCTCGATTCGCATCTTCTCCTTGATCGAGCTTCCAGGCGGTTTCCCAGACCATCAACCGAGCAGCATCCACATCTATGGCCATCTCTGCCAACATAAAGGCAATTGACTGACGGTGAGCAATTGGCTCACCAAACTGGACACGATTTTTTGCGTAGTCACAGGCATAAACGCAACCTGCCTTTGCTAATCCTACGGCTGCCGCACCCAGGGCAACCCGATGGTGATTGAGGATAAGATCAAAATCAAGACTT
>DOXE01000122.1 GCA_003519205.1 Chloroflexota bacterium | reverse complement strand
ACATTGTGCCAAATCGAAGAACATGATCCAACAGAAGAAGCACTTCTTCGATTCAGGTTAGGCATCGAGCGTTCAAATGATGCCATCTTTATGACCGATGTCGACGGCCATATCATTTATGCCAACCCTGCCTTTGAACGCGTTTACGGCTACACAGTTGAAGAGTCTCTCGGCAATACCCCCAGGATCTTGAAGTCTGGTGTCATTGCCCAAGAAGAATACAAGGAATTCTGGAATAACCTACTGAATAGACAGGTCGTTACCGGTGAGATAATCAATAAAACCAAGGACGGCCGTAAAGTCCATATTGAAGGATCGAACAACCCGATTATCGATGAATCAGGCGATCTCGTCGGTTTTCTGTCGATCCACCGTGATATCACCGAGCGGAAACGAGCTGAAGCAGCCCTCCAGGAAGCGCAGGAAGAGTTAGAAAGACGAGTTGAAGAGCGAACTGAGGAACTGGCTAAAGTTAATGAGCTCCTTCAAGAACAATATGATGAAGTGGAACAGGTGAAGCAAGCTGTTGAAGCACGTAACCAGCTCCTGGAGGTGCTCAACGAGCTAGCCCAGCACACTTCTTCTAACTTGGAAATGCAACCCATCTTCGAGAAACTCATTGAAATCACTTCCCAAATCATCGACTGTACCAGCGCCTATGTGATGACGATTGATGCAGAAAATATGAAGGCGACGGTGGTGGCCGAATACCTGAGCCCGAATGCCAACGAACTGGAAAGCGTCTCCGATTTGGGAACTACCTATGATTTGAGTGAAGAGTTTGGCGAGAGCCCAACCTCGCTGTTAGAAGCAGGAAAGGTCACAGTCGTACATGTGGATTATCCCGATGTACCGGACAAAGTGGGTACCAACATGGAACGTCTGGGGGCAAAAACCATCCTGGAGATCATGCTGGTAGTTGATGGCGAACCAATTGCCGAGGTAGAGTTTTGGGATAGTCGGCAGAAGCGTGAGTTTACCGATGAAGAAATAGAACTTGTCCAGTCCATTGCCCGTCAAGTGGCGATGCCTATTCAAAATGCTCCACTCTTCCAGCAGGCGATGCACGAGCTCAGCGAACGTAAAGAGCTGGAGAGAAAGATCAAGCAGTCCTCTGAACGGCGGAGGCGCCAAGTCCTGCTTTCAACCCAATTTGCGAAAGACATCGCCGCTGCCACTAACCTTTCAGATCTTTATCGGCGGNNTACCATACCCAGCTCCTGCAGTATGACCCCAAGTTAGACGCCGTCGTCCTTATCGCCGGTTACGGCAAAATAGGCAAGAGAATGCTTAGCATGGGCCATACGATGCCCATGGGTGTTGGTTTGATCGGCACGGCCGCCGCGACAGGCCGTTCTGTATTGCGCTCCAACGTCACCGAAGATCCAAACTGGCGATCCAATGATTTGTTACCATCTACAAAAGGAGAGTTGGCGGTACCCATCGTACTCGGTGATGAGGTGCTAGGAGTACTCGACGTCCAAAGCGACAAAGCTGGCGCGCTGGATTCAGATGACCAGCTTGCCCTGGAAGGGTTGTGTGGCCAGATCGCCATCGCGATTGAAAGCACGCAATTAAGACAGGAAATGGAATCTCGACTACGCGAATTGAACCATCTGCAACGGATTATGAGCCGGGAAGGATGGCAGGTGTTTCGCTCAAAGCATAATACCGGGAAATTGGGTTACCGCTACGATCGCTCGGCCGTTCAGGCCATCACATCCATCCACCCTTCGTCGTCTCAGAATGACCTTATGGAATCGTTTTGGGATACTCAACCTCTAGCCGAGTCACCTAAACAAGTCGTGTCGGCGCCCATGAAGGTTCGGGGTGAGATTATTGGCGCTTTAGGAATTCGGGATGATCCTGATCGACCCCTATCCTCTGAGGAACGGCTTTTATTAGATTCTATTTCAGAACAAGTGGCCGAAGCATTGGAAAGCGCCCGGTTGCTAGAACAAACCCAAGTGCATGCGGTTCAGATGGAAGCGGTTGCCCAGGTAAGTGCTGCAGCTTCATCTATCCTCGACACAGACCAATTATTGCAAACGGTCACCAATCTAACTAAGGAGCGTTTTAGCCTCTACCACGTGGCTGTTTTCGTGAAGGAAGATGAAACACTCCGGATGGCGGCCGGCACATTGCTGCCAAAAGGAGTAACAAATCCGGATGAAACACCCGTCCTGCACATTCTGCAAGAGCAATCACTCGTCGCCCGGGCCGCACGAACCCGGCAACCAGTCATCGCCAACGATGTATCCAAGGTACCTTATTATTTAGACCACTCCACCTTACCAGGAACCCAATCGGAGATGGCCATCCCCTTGATAGTGGGTAACCAGCTAATCGGCGTATTTGATTTACGATCGGACATGGTCAACCGTTTTGGTGAAGATGAAGCACGTATTCACGTCACCTTGGCCGCCCAGGTAGCAGTTGCCCTACAGAACGCCCAATTGTACGCCGAACAATTGGAGGCAGCGGAACAATTGCGGGAAGTAGACCGGTTAAAATCCGAGTTTTTGGCCAGCATGAGCCATGAGTTGCGAACACCGCTCAACTCTATCATCGGTTTTGCCGATGTATTACTAGAAGGGATTGATGGACCTTTAAACAATCGTATGTCAGAGGATGTTACCTTGATTCGCGATAGCGGGCGTCACCTGAGGTCGCTCATTGGCGAAATCCTTGACATGTCAAAGATCGAAGCCGGCGTCATGGAACTCTACTATGAAGAGATCGACGTGACCACGCTAGCCGAAGAGATCGTCGCCAATGCTCGATCCCTGGCCAAGGACAAACAATTAGACATCAGCTTGGCAGTCGATCCGGAATTGCACACGGTGGAAGCCGATCGGACACGCTTGACCCAGGTTCTCCTGAACTTAATGAGCAATGCCGTCAAGTTCACTGAAAAAGGGAGCGTATCACTGACGTTGGAAGAGAAAAATGGTGATTTACTGGCTTCCATTAAAGATACCGGCATCGGAATTCATCAGAGGGATATTCCAACTATCTTTGAACAGTTCCGGCAAGTCGATGGCAGCCTCACGCGAAAAGCAGGAGGCTCAGGACTAGGCATCCCTATTAGTAAGAGTCTAGTGGAATTACATGGCGGTAGGATGTGGGTTGACAGCGCTGTTGGCAAAGGAAGCACCTTTTCATTTACCATTCCAAAAGAACGACCGGTCGCAAGATGATCCTTCTATCGATATTGGTCCAGAGAAAGAGGATGTGTCGATCTGGAATTGAGCCTAAACGTGATCCATTGGGGTGATTATGCAGAAAACAATACTGGCAATCGAAGATAACTTTTCTAACATGCTCTTGATCTCTCGCGTTGTCGAAGCTGAGGGCTACGATTTGATACGTGCAGAAGATGGCACATCCGCTCTGGAGTTACTTGCCAAAGAAACGCCAGACCTCATCCTGTTGGATATTAATATCCCTGGTATTCATGGGTTAGACCTGGCACGTCATCTTAAATCCAACGAAAGGCTTGCGCGAATCCCGTTAATCGCCACCACGGCTAACGTATTGTTGGGGGATAAGGAGCGATGCCTAGAAGCTGGCTGTGACGCATATTTACCTAAGCCTCTTGACATCCGTGAATTACGGCAAGTGATGAGCACTTATCTGACTAACCGCCTGATGTAGGCCATCCAAAGTAGTCGATGAAATTTAGATCATCTGAAATTGCCCGCCTGACCTATCCAGCCATATTATATGAGCTAGATGCTGCCGTTGTTGTGTTGGATAATCAAATGCGTGTGGTTGGCATTAACCCCCCCGGCCGGGACTTGCTAAAAGGAGAGCTTGGCGAACCTTCAAACCAACCCGCCGAAGGAGGTTGGGAACAGTGGATGGTAACCACGGCCTCAAGCATTAATGGATCGCCAATCCAGAGGAACTTGACAGTTGTTAATGGTTCAACGGAACGGTTATTCAGCCTGCATGTGACACCAATCCACGACAGCCAGCAGGAAATCGCCGCCTATGTCTTTGTTCTGCGAGACGT
>DOXE01000250.1 GCA_003519205.1 Chloroflexota bacterium | reverse complement strand
CTCGATCTTGGCTTCATCGTAGGCGGCGACCTTGGCTGGATCGAAGTTGTCGAACGCAGTCCGATAATTCTCTCGCTTGCGTAGGATGGTTAACCAGCTCAGCCCGGCCTGGGCGCCATCGAGGACCAGGTCTTCGAAAAGGCGGCGGTCATCATGTTTCGGGGTTCCCCATTCCTCGTCATGATAACCTTGCATCAGTGAGTCACTGCCGGCCCATTCACAGCGTATGATCATATGTGCTTCTCCTAATTCATTGAAGATTCATGTATTCTTCTGTTTTCTGTTAGCCTCTTTGTCTGTGTTTCCGTGATGTTACTTTCGCTTGGGTTAATCTGAAGGTAACATTGTTTTTGTTAGCCTTGAGCCTCAGTGATATTTTCAAGTTAGCAGCTTTAGCTATTTATATCCTTCAGGTTTCGAGAAGATGAAGAACTATATTCTAGCCCATGATTTAGGCACGACAGGCAACAAGGCCACCCTTTATGATCGGGAAGGCAACCTCATCGGCAGTGCTTTTTCTGGTTATGATACGGAATTTGCCCACACCAACTGGGCCGAGCAAAACCCGGAGGATTGGTGGCAGGCAGTATGTGATTCGACACACGAACTTCGCCGAAAAACCGGTGTTGGTGCCGATGAAATCGCCTGTGTTGTTTTCAGTGGCCAGATGATGAGCTGCACACCGGTAAATCAATACGGCCAACCGTTGCGAAAAGCGATTATCTGGGCTGACCAACGAGCGGTAGATCAGGTTAATTGGCTAAGCCAGCGCATCTCTCCGGAAGACGTTTATCGTATCACGGGTCACCGATTAAGCCCTTCTTATTCCTTAGCCAAGATACTCTGGTTGCGTGATAATCAACCGCAAATTTACCATGAGGCTCACAAATTTGTCCACGCCAAAGGTGCCATCGTGGCCAGGCTTACAGGTGAATTTGTTACCGATGCTTCAGATGCTTCGGGGATGAACCTGTTTAACCTAGAACAAGGTTCGTGGTCAGATCGATTGCTCCAGGCTGCCGAGATTGAGCCTGGTCAGCTGCCCAAGGTTCGGCGATCAACAGATGTCGTCGGCCGCGTGCAGCCGAATGTGGCGGAGGAAGCAGGACTGGTTGGCGGTACACCCGTCATCATCGGCGCTGGCGATGGCGCTTGTGCCACGGTCGGAGCAGGCGTTGTCGAGGAAGGAACGGCCTATAATTATATTGGCAGCTCTTCCTGGATCGGCATCTCCAGCCGGAAACCCATTTACGATCCTGATTTAAGGACATTCACTTTCGCCCACGCGGTACCGGCCATGTATGCTCCCTTGGGAACGATGCAAGCGGCCGGCGCCTCTTACCAATGGTCCCGGGATCAGTTGTGTTCTCCAGAAGTGCAGGCCGCCGAAGCCTTGGGAGTTAGCGCCTATGAAATGATGAATCAAATAGCCTCGAGCTCTCCAACTGGCGCCAATGGCTTAATCTTCTTACCGTATCTTTTAGGGGAGCGCAGCCCCCGTTGGAATCCGAAAGCCCGGGGTAGTTTCATCGGGCTAACTTTCAGGCACACCAGGGCGGACATGATTCGTGCTGTCCTGGAAGGAGTGAGTCTTAATCTACGGGTTATTCTGGAGGCTTTCCGAGCCCAAGGAGCAAACTTTGATAATATGCGTTTGATTGGGGGTGGTGCCCGGGGTCGTTTCTGGTGCCAAATGTTGGCCGATGTTTATGGATTACCCATTCACAGGTTGGACATTCTTGAAGAAGCTACTTCTATGGGAGCGGCGGTAATTGGCGGTGTTGGAATCGGTCTCTACCCGGATTTTTCGATGAGTCATTCAATGAACCCGGTTGTTGAGGTCTTCACGCCGGATCGGACTAACCAGGCCACATATGAACAGATAGCCGACGTATTTGAAGCTTCTTACCAGGCGTTGGTGCCGGTTTACGATATGATGGCCGAAAACACATCCTAGTCTGCCGGTGGCAAAACCGGCTGTTTTCACACTGGTATTGGCTTTCGATACCAGCACCTCCAGCCGTTGAATTTGTCAATTTAGGTGTGATTCGGCTCCCATCATCTTTTGCTTCAGCGATAAGTAGCGTCCATAAGCTTGCTCCCAGGCTTCTGATTCCTTCGGAGAGAAATGTTGCAGCTCATCAAGCTCAGACACGATCTGCCGAGCTTCGGCTAAATCAGCGATGTCGCCGAGGGTGATCAACTGCACCAGAGCATTGCCCAGGACGGTAGCTTCTACCGGGCCGGCGACGACTTCCCGGCCGCAGGCGTCGGCCGTCATCTGGCAGAGCAGGTGATTCCTGGCACCACCCCCCACGATATGGATCACATCCACGGGCTGGTCGGTAAGGGACATCAACTGTTCGAGAACACAGCGATATTCCAGGGCCAAACTTTCTAACATACAACGGATGACTGCTCCGTCTGTATCGGGGATCTTTTGCCCGGTATTTTGGCACATCGTACGTACCAGCGCCGGATGATTTCCCGGCGCCAGGAAGGCCGGATCGTTGGGATCGATAAACGATCGTAACGCTGGCGCCTCTTCGGCCAGTGATACCAAGGTTCCATAATCGTAATCGCGACCCTCATTCTGCCACGCCGCCCGGCTTTANNCCAACCTGGTGCCTGGCTGCACGATGGGTGGCAGGAACCAGGTAGGGATGCCTAGGTTTTCCAACAAGCCAATCGACCAGGCTCCCGTCACAGTATTCAGCATCTGCGTGGTGGTCGCAATGCTGAATTCGGAAACTTTTTCCCCCGTTAACCAATAATTGATAAGATCCGGCCCGGTGAGAAAAGTGTCGGCGATTTC
>DOXE01000189.1 GCA_003519205.1 Chloroflexota bacterium | reverse complement strand
TATCCATTAACAGCAACTATTAAGGTCGACGAGCCCGATTTCACTCTTAATAATAATCAAGATCAAACCCAGGTAACCTTTTACGATAACATCATCTATATTCCAATGGCGACGACTGCTACCGATTAGATCGTCTTTGTAAGGGCAGAGAATAGGCGACGCCCTCTTACTTTTCGTCTACATTTCAGTGTAAAGACACCTTAATCTGGAGCTTCTTCTAATGGTGGGGCAACTGCCAGGAAATCATTCATGAAACGGTGGCTGTAATTCTCCATTAACGTTTCTATCCTGGATTGATCTTTCGAGGCGACGACGAGCCCCGCATGATTCTTTTTGACCATGCGCCAGACGATTTCCGAATCGTCATAATGGGAGAGATCGGGAAATTCCTGACGAGCCAGACAAATAATTATCCCAGCGTAATCCCTTCGATGTTCTGGTACCTGATAACGCTGGTCACGAATATTGGCGAACTCAATAGACGCCCACTCAGACCACATATTGATTCCGCTAGCAGCTTCTATTAATTCGGCAATATTAGCTCCTCCCACCCTGGCAGCCGTTTCTAGAAAATAGAATCGACCATCTTCATTACCTTGGATAAATTCGGCATGGGTTACACCACGAACCATGCCCAATGCTTCATGTAGTTCTTTGTTTAACGACTGCAGTTGTTGTACTTCAACAGATTCTCTGGGCATTGTCCGGCTGATGAAGACCCCGCCTTCATGCGATACTGTTAAGGGTGGCTGTTTGTATTTGTGAACTTCCGAAAATACTACTTCTCGCTCTGAAACGATCGAATCGACATGGAAAATATCGCCTGGTATGAACTTTTCTAGAACAAAGAATGACTGCTGATCTCCGAGTTCGTCGAGTCGAGACCAAAGCTCGTCCTTAGAATATAGCTTTCTGATACCCATGGCACCGGCCTGGGAGCGTGGCTTTAATACCCAGGGTGGCGGAACGTGTTCAAGAAAATGACTAAGATCATCATAATTAAGAACCGGGCAAAAATCAGGGACAAGGATGCCTTTTTCTCGAGCTTGAAATCGCATGGCCAGCTTATCCCGGAAATACCGGGCGGTCGTATCTCCCATCCCAGGCACCCGGAGATGTTCTCGCAAGGCTGCGGCCGTTTCTACATCAAAATCATCCAATGGTATTATCCTGTCGATTTTTCGCGACCTGGCCAAGTAACTTACAGCGTAGATCACATCTGACCGTAAGCCTAGATCCGGCATTAAAAATCGCTCGTCGATAGCGTCCCAGGACCATGGTTCATCGGCTAACTTTTCCTTTGTCAACAAAATAACATGACAACCCTGGCGTTTGCAGGCTTCCAAAAAAGTATTGCCCTTGAAATAGCTGGCTAGGCACAAAATCGTGATGTGTTGTTCTTCCACCACGTCATCCCTCCTTGAAAATAGACAAGATTCACATGATTTCCATGATAAAGTTTGCACATAATGGACGATAGTCCATGGCTACAAGTTGGTTAGTTCGATTTCTCCGGCGTGGGAGTGATTGTCATCGCCTTTGAAACTAAAGGTGTTGGCGTGACCGTTTTAAATGGTGCCGTGATTACCTCAGCCTCGCTCAATTCGCCGCCGTATACGTTGACTGGATAGCGGTAAATTTCACCTTGGAGCTCGACAAATAGCTCATATTCTCCCGGCAACAGATCGCCAATGACGAAATTTTCCGCTAAGGTGTCATCTGAATTGATCAAGTGTTGCGAGTCATCCAAATAAGTCCATGTTGTATGATCTTCTGTTCCGTCTGATCTACCTACGGCCGTAACGGCCACACCTTGCCAAGGTCTGCCTTCTGGGTCTATTAAACGGCCGGCAATGATTCCCCGGGTAGCTGGTGGCTCAAGCCATAGTAATGGGTTTCGGGTCGACTTAAATTCATTCGTGCCCACTCTAACTTCAAAATGGAGATGTGGTAATGTTGCTGCACCGCCAACACCTACTTCAGCCACTTTTTGTCCTATTGAAACACGTTGGCCCGGATTCACCTCTATTTTAAGTACATGGCCATAAAGGATATATACCGGCTGATCCTGCCACTGGCGTTCGAGTTCAATCACAACTAAATGACCATACCAATCACAACGCCATCCATACAATCTGGAATAGTCATCACCTGCTACAATGACCGTGCCGTCAGCCGCAGCTAATACCGGCGTCCCCTCCGGTTCGGCGATATCAATGCCATTGTGGATGAGATACCTACCTCCCACATCATAACCATAGGGAAACCACTCCGTATATAACAGGCGCCCACCGCCAGGCAGGGGTTTTTTAAGCCAAAAGTGTTCTTCTGGACTTGCTTCTGGGACCGGCCATTCGTCGCCGCTTAAGTAATAATGCGCATAATCCGGTTTAGCTGGCGGCGGATTCGGACATGTCCGGTCGATGGGGTCGGCCTTAGCCAACGCAGTTATCGTCGAGGCGATGACAGGTTCCGGAGTCGAGGAGGGAGTCACCGTCGCCGTAAGACTGGGAGCAGGCGTCTGAGTAGATATTTCAACAGAAGCAGCAATTGGCGTGGAACTCGGAATAGGAGTGAGTGTCGCCGGGACTACACCTGTGGGGCTTGCTGCTGTTTTAGTGGCGCCTTTTGTCGTAAGTTGTGCGACCTCGTGTTCACTGATGGGCTGTAATAGCTGTGCCTCCGTTTCAATCTCTTGTTGCGAGTTGCATGAAACTGCCAGAAGCAAAAAAATTAGGAATAATACCTTCTCTACAATGTTGAACCGACTTTCTTGCATACCAATTTGGCCAACGAACGATATCTAATTTTCTATCGCTGACCTCAATCGGTCAAAAAACAGCTTCATGACGAAGCTGAACCACTTAGATAGGACACCCGGTTCATTTTGCAACAGGAGTTGATAAGTTCAGTATGGGTATCATTCGGGCGAAGTTGATTCACATGACAGCCACTCCAG
>DOXE01000190.1 GCA_003519205.1 Chloroflexota bacterium | reverse complement strand
TGATTCACATGACAGCCACTCCAGAACCTAATAAGCAAGTTATCTCCGACGAAGGTACGATGGTGATCAGCCTCTAATTTTGAGATAAGATTATTGTAGATACCCTTACCGGTAGGGTACTGACTTAGAATGAACCTTCTTATAATTACATCTCAAGGAGAAAACAATGACGCTAAGAAAGAAAATGATCGAGCCATTTAACGCTCAGATTAAGAGCGAGTTTACCGCTTCAGCTCAATACATCGCGATTGCCGCCTATTTTGATGACGCGAGTTTGAAGGAATTGGCAAATTTCTTTTATCGTCAGGCGGATGAGGAACATATGCATGCGATGAAATTCGTCCATTTCATGCTTGAAACAGGTGCTAAACCGACGATTCCGGATACATCTAAATTGAGAAACGAGTTTTCCAGCCCGGCCGATGCGGTGCAATTTGCCCTCGATCAAGAAAATGCCGTCACTGATCAAATCAATAATCTGGTAGATTTGTCGATTGCCGAAAGCGATCATGCGGCGAACAACTTTCTACAATGGTTCGTAACTGAACAAGTAGAGGAAGTGGATACCATGACCACCTTGCTGCAAACAATAAAACTAGCGGGAGATAATTTGCTTCTCGTCGAGGATTATGTGCGCCGAAATCCACCGCATGCCGCGGCGCAGCCAGTAGAATAGCCCCTACTTCACCGTCGATAAATCAAAAGCAGCCAGCGCAATTATTGTCGCTGGCTGCTTTGCGTATTACTTATTTCGGCAAACATTCATCTGGATATCGCAGTAATTGCATTACAGCGATTATGGGGAATGGCTGCCAATTATTTTATGCTGTTGATCTTAGAACAATCCGACGACTTCACCATCCTCGTTAATGTCTACATTCAGGTAGACAGGAGCACTTGGCAAGCCTGGCATCGTGCGCATTTGACCCAACAAGGGATAGATGAAACCCGCACCAACGGATGCCCGCACTTCGCGAACAGGCAAGGTAAAACCGGTCGGCGCATTCTTCAAGCTTGGATCATGGGTCATGCTCAAATGTGTCTTAGCCATACAAAGCGGCAACCCGCCGAAGTTGTTATCCTCGTAACTTTTAATCTGTCTGTTGGCCAGTGGTTCGTAGACAACTTCTCCAGCACCATATATTTCAGTGGCGATAGTCTCAATCTTCTTTTTAATAGGCCAGTCAAGCGGATACAAGAATTGAAATTCTGAGGGCTTCTCGCACGCAGCAACAACTGCTTCGGCCAACTCCACTGCACCATCACCGCCGTTAGTCCAATGATCACTCATGGCCGCGGTTTCTGCACCTGCCTCAATAGCCAATCGGCGAACTAGTTCGACCTCGGCATCTGTATCATCCGAAAACTTGTTGACGGCCACGACAACCGGTATGCCAAACCGTTTGGCATTGCGAATGTGGGCCTGGAGATTCGCTGCACCAGCCTCCAAGAGTTCCAGGTTTTCCTCAACATACGCTTGGTCAAGCGGCCGGCCCGGAACGACGCGAGGACCACCACCATGCATCTTAAGTGCACGAATCGTCGCCACCAACACCACACAGTCTGGAATCAAATTCGAATAGCGACACTTGATATTGAAGAATTTCTCCATGCCGATGTCAGCCCCAAAACCCGATTCGGTAACCACATAATCCCCGAGTCGTAAAGCAACTTTGTCGGCCACAATAGAGGAATTTCCGTGAGCGATATTGGCGAATGGACCAGCATGAACGAAAGCAGCCTGACCCTCCAACGTCTGCATCAAATTGGGATGGATGGCGTCCTTCATCAAAACAGCGGCCGCACCAGCGACACCTAGATCCTCGGCCGTGATCGGTTTCTTGTCTGTGCTCTCGCCAATGACGATCCGCCCACAACGTTCGCGCAAGTCACGCAAAGTCGATTTATAGTCATCGCCATTCACCAATGCCAGGATGGCCATGATCTCACTGGCAACTGTGATATCGAATCCAGCCTCTCTGGGTGGGCCATCGAATTTCCCACCAAGGCCGATAATTACCTTTCGCAACGCCCGATCATTGACGTCGACCACTCGATTCCAGGTGATGTTGTATGGATCGATGTTGAGTCGATTCAAGCCCATATTCGAAAGTTGCTCGTCGCTCAAACGGCTTTCGTGAAACCATCTGGCATCGACAGCTGCAGCGATCAAGTTGTTAGCAGCCGTAATTGCGTGAATATCACCAGTTAAATGGAGATTGAAGTCCTCCATGGGAATGACCTGGCTATAGCCGCCACCAGCAGCACCACCCTTTATTCCAAAGGTAGGTCCCTGGCTGGGCTGTCTGATACAGGCTATAGAATTGTGGCCTAACACGCCCAATCCCTGGACGAGGCCGATACCTGTTGTTGTTTTTCCTTCACCCAGTGGCGTCGGCGTAATGGCCGTTACGTCGATGTACTTACCTAACGGCCGGTCCTCCAATTTCTTTAAAACATCTAGATGAACTTTTGCTTTGTAGCGGCCGAACAATATCAGATCCTCCTCAGCCAGACCAAGGTTGGCCGCAATTTCCGTTATTGGCTTGAGTTGAGCTGCCTGGGCAATATCCAGGTCGGACGGAACAGGGAATTTTCGGTTGAAGGTACTCATGGGTCCTCCTAAAAGACTATGATGAATTTGGTTGAAAGTAATAGGAGAAATTCATCTCCCGCACGACAGTTGGCTCGACGCCAAGCATAATGATACGACGAATTACCTGAAAATCAATAGTGAAAAATGTCACATAA
>DOXE01000448.1 GCA_003519205.1 Chloroflexota bacterium | reverse complement strand
TCCTGGCGGCGATCCTCGAAATCGCCCTTGCCGTGGATCTCGATATCTTCCCACGGAAATTGCTGCCGGATGAATTTTACGCCTGCTGCCTGAAGCATCTGCATACTCTGCTCACGCACTTCGGGCAACACTTCATTTTGCAGGAACGTATTCATGCCAAAAGGCAAAACATCAGAGAAGGCGATGTTTGTCACAGATCCTTGGTCTGGCTGGGGTCTGATGGCTGTATATAACCAATGAACGACACCACGTAATTGACCCGGTATCTCTTCCTCGCCGGTTAAATCATAAAGCGAGTTCGCTTTAGGCCAGAGTGCGATAATTAAGATCAACAGGGCCACGGCCGGGATGAGCTTTCGTGACATAGATCACAATTATACATCACAGAAGCCGGCAAGCTTTGTCGGCTTGTTTTTCTATGATAAACTCTAATTCCTTATCATGGGATCAGTTGGTTGATTTCTTATTGCTCATCCTAGTCGCAATCTCGGGACCGAAGAGACCATGCTCACTACCGTCGAAAAAATCCTCTTTGCTCTGATTCTTATTGCTTCCCTCGTCGCATCTTATACAACCTTTGGTTATATGGTGCGATCAATCATTCGTGGTCAGGGCAAGATCCACATTGGGGATGCCTGGCAATCTTTAAAAAAACTGGTGGTCGCCTTTATTGGCCAGGGGGGAATCATACACCATCGCCGGCTAACATCCTTGTTCCATTACGGTGTAGCCTGGGGATTCATCTTTTATGGCGTGGTGAACCTGGTAGATATCCTGGAAGGCTATATCGACGGCTTCACCTTTCTTGGCGATAGCACACTTGGCGGTATTTACCGGTTGGCGGCCGACTTATTCAGCGTAGCTGTCTTGATTGGTGTCGTTTATTTCATCCTGCGGCGTTTTGTTGCCCGGGATCCTGCTTTGAGGGTACGAGATAACGTCATCATTTACCCCAAGGCAATTCCAGGTATTCCTAGAGATTCACTGATCGTCGCCGGTTTCATCCTCCTTCATGTTGGCTTCCGGTTCTTAGGACAAAGCTTCCTAGTCTCCTTGGAAGGTGGTGATCCCTGGCAACCCTTTGCCGGGCTCTTCTCAAATTTGTGGTCCGGCCTTTCTACCGGTGCACTCATCGCCGGATGGCATTTCAGCTGGTGGGTGGCGCTTGGTCTGATCTTGCTATTCCTACCTTACTTCCCCTATACCAAACACGCTCATCTATTCATGGGACCTGTCAACTTTGCCACGCGGCCAAAACGTAAAGCCCTAGGTGCCCTGGACCCCCTTGATTTCGAGGACGAGTCCATCGAGCAATTTGGGGCTGCCCATTTAATCGATTTGTCTCAGACCCAAATCCTGGACGCATATGCCTGCATCATGTGCAATCGCTGTCAGGAGTCCTGCCCAGCTTACGTCACCGGTAAAGAACTCTCTCCAGCTGCCCTCGAGATTAACAAACGCTATTATCTGCGTGATAATATGGCCTTACTGTCTAAGTCCGGGGAAGACAACCAGCTACTTCTCCAATATGCTATCAGCGAGAGTGCAGTATGGGCCTGCACGACTTGTGGTGCCTGTATTGAGGTATGTCCCGTCGGTAACGAACCCATGTTTGACATCCTAAACGTACGGCAAAATCAGGTCTTGATGGAGAGCGCATTTCCTCAAGAGCTCAAGGCCGCTTTCACCGGCATGGAACGTTCAGCCAATCCGTGGGGCATGACTGAAGACCGGCTGGCATGGGCGCATCCGTTGGATTTCCCAGTACCAACTGTGGAAGAAAATCCGGATTTTGACGTGCTTTATTGGGTAGGTTGCGCCGGTGCGTTCGATCCCAATGCCCAAGAAATTGCCAGAGCCCTAGCCACAATTATAAAGAGCGCTGGAATCAATTTTGCCGTATTGGGCAACGGCGAAACCTGTACTGGTGACAGCGCCCGCCGTGCCGGAAATGAATATCTGTTTTACGAGCTGGCCCTCATGAACATTGAAACCCTGAATAGTATTGGGGCTGATACAAGAACTATCGTTACCAGTTGCCCGCATTGCTTCCATACCCTCGGGAAGGAGTATCCGGCATTGGGTGGCAACTTCCAGGTTATGCACCATACCCAATTCATCGCCAATTTAATTGGTAAAGGTAAGTTGACCCTAAAAAATGACAATGAAATGGGAAAAACCACGTTTCACGATCCTTGTTATCTGGGAAGACAAAATGGCGAATACGATGCGCCGCGAGAAGCCTTGGCCAAAGCTGGGATGGTGTTGTTGGAAATGGACCGAAATTACGCCGATTCATTTTGTTGCGGAGCAGGTGGCGCACAGATGTGGAAGGAGGAGGAGCATGGACAACAGGCGGTTAATGCCAACCGGTTCGCCGAGGCTAAGGCTACTGAAGCGACGACATTAGCCACAGGTTGTCCTTACTGTGCCATCATGTTGAATGATGCGAATATTGAGGCGGGCCAAACTATGCAGGTCAAGGATGTGGCTCAGGTTGTTGCGGAAGCGATTCCTTAGACATTTCCCAACAGGCTGTCAATATGAAGAGTAGTCGAGCCTACACCATTTCCGCTCATCCCCTGGTCGTCGTTTTGATCCTGGCTATTACCAGCATATCTTGCAGTTTGTTAGCCAGTGGCCCTTTTAACGATAGCTTTGACTCGGCCGGTAACTGGGGTAGTGGTAGCTCTCCGGATGTTGAAGGCCAAGTCAACGATGGCGTATATGAGATGCTCGTTAAGAGTAATCATGGACTTTATCTGGCTACGGCCGGAAAAAACTTCGGTGACGGCGTCTATGAAGTTGAGGCCACCCAAATTGACGGCCCGCTGAACAACGGCTACGGGATGTTATTCCGGGTGGACGAATCGACCGATTCTTTCTACGTATTTGAAATAAGCGGTGACGGATACGTTTGGATCGGTTACTGTAGTGATCTTTGCGAGACAGAGGCAGTGTCCTTGGTTGGCGGCGACTGGTTTCGCTCGCCAGCCGTGAATACCGGATTACAGGTAAAGAACAGGTTGCGGGTTGAAGCCGATGGGCCCCAAATGACCTTTTTTGTAAATGGCGTTGAGCTTGGTCGGACATCTGATAACCGCATAAGTGAAGGGGATATCGCCGTGATGGTCGAAGCCCTCGGCCAGCCTGGTGTACGCGTCGCCTTTGATAATTTTTCAGTCGAGCCAAAGTAACTAACCCATGCCAAGACGAGCAATCCTTATCGTGGCAGCTGTAATTATCCTGCTGGCTATTGACCTGATAACGTGGCAATTTTTCGCCAGGAGCGGTTCGACCATCCAAAGTGAACCGTACCAGGAAACTTTCGATTCCATCGGTACCTGGACTACGGGCGAAGATATGAGCGCAGTCGGAATCGTCGCCGGAGGCGTTTATGAGATGTCGCTTGAACAAAGTGGGGATATTTTCTGGGTGACGGCCGGTCAAACCTTCGCCGATGGCGAATATGAAGTTGAGATTACCCCTCTGGAAGGTACCCAGGATAATGGCTACGGGATGTTGTTCCGGGTAAACGAAGAGGACGACAGCTTTTATATATTCAAAATCAGCAGTGATGGATTTGTTTATATCGGTCATTGTGCAGATAGTTGCCTGGAACAAAAAGCGTTAGTGGGCCAAGATTGGTTCGCCTCTCCATCAGTGAAGCAAGGCTTCGACGTGACCAATCGTCTACGAGCNNTGATGGCTGAAACTTTTACGCCGGGGGGTCTTCGGGTAACTTTTGATAATTTCACAGTTTTGCCATTGGTTGACGAATAAGAAGCGACCGGGCTTAGTTGAACATCTTAACACAGAACCAAATACCCATACACTGGCTCTATTAACACTCACCATACTCATATATAGTATATAGGCTGTCCAAATTTGTACGGCTAGCAAAAATGACGCATTCACAAGATCGTAGCACCACTTACTGCAATAGAAACCAGTCGAACGTATCTTAAGCGCAATAAATGATCAATACAACCCAAATCGATCTGACAGAAACCACGTTTGATCGCGACCGAGTCCTGGCTGATTATCGAATCGCCTATCAGAGCCGTCAAGCAAGCTTGATCGGTAGGCGCGAAGTTCTCAGCGGAAAAGCCAAGTTCGGCATCTTCGGCGATGGGAAAGAAATTGCTCAGGTGGCTATGGCCAAAGTGTTCCGCCATGGCGATTTTCGCGCAGGATATTATCGTGATCAGACCCTGATGTTTGTCCTGGATATGGCGACCATACACGAATTTTTTGCTCAGCTCTACGCCCACGCCGACGTGTTAGCCGATCCAAACTCGGCCGGGCGACAAATGAATGCCCACTTCGCTACCCGGCTGTTAAACGAGGACGGTATGTGGAAAAGTCAGGTAGACATGTACAATACTTCGGCCGACCTCTCGCCGACCGGTTCTCAAATGCCTCGACTCATTGGTCTGGCCTACGCCTCCCGCCTTTATCGGCAACTTGATAACCTAAAGGAGTTTACTGAATTCTCGAACGACGGTGACGAAGTCGCTTTCGGCACCATTGGCAACGCTAGCTGTGCTGAGGGCTTGTTCTGGGAGGCT
>DOXE01000280.1 GCA_003519205.1 Chloroflexota bacterium | reverse complement strand
CCGAGCCGGCATTGGTATGGTCCAAACGGCCGGTGGCCACGCTGACATTATTGGGGATGGCGCCTAATTCAGACTGCTGCCCGGCCAGGGTTTCTAGCGACCTTCTCAAGCAAAATTCATGGCCAGGTGTAAGCAGTGCGCCTAGGGAAGTAATGACGCTGTCTCGCGCCCAGACGTGGGGGTAGCCTTCGGGGGAAGCCATCAGACCAATGGGACTGCATTCGCTCTTCAGAATGGCTTGTGCTTTCTTAAGGGCTATTTCTGTTAAATCGGTGCTCATCCGTTCTATCTTAGTCGTTTGCTACAAAAGCGTTTCCAGAGCTTCTCTTTGGTTGGTAGCAAGTTCCGGACATTCTTCTAACGTGTGTTTGCCTTGAATCAGGCCAAAGGCAAAAGCCATACAGGTTGCCTCACCACATAGTTGGCAGTTGGTTTGCGGCAGCAGTTGATAGACAGCCATTGGAGAAAGACGTTTCTGGGCTTGATAATCGGCGGTTATCTCAGCCCTTCGATCCCATGTACGATTAACCAAGTCAACCATTCTGTCCAGTTCCCTTTCGGCTTCTTCCCGGTCGGCGACATTACTAACTGCCACCCGATCGGAGTGGAACGCAACGAGGTGACTGGCCCTTTTCCAGGTCAACGCATTTGCCGAGGGCATATAGTTGGCCCCTGCTAGAATGGCGTTGAGGTAGGGAAGGACCTCGGCTATGCTGTGCGTTAGATGGGCGACAGCCGAATAGCGTTCAGCCCCCGGTTCACAGGGCGGCGTGAAGACCTCTAACTCATAATTCTCAACCCGCATAAGGCCTCCTGAACAGAAGGCCAGCTACCGCGTCTCTGCAGGCAGAAGCGAACATTGGTTTACAGCCTCCATAGCGTGAGTGGCGTAGATGGATGAGGGCCCGCCGCCCATGAGAACGACCACGCCTTAAACCGCCTCCAAAGCATCGGCCAACCAGATCATCACTTCCGTATCGCTGGGAATGCGGCCGGCCGAGACCAGTTTTTCGTTGATGACCAGCCCTGGCGTCGCCAGGAGATTGTATTTCTGAAATTCGGCCCGGTCGGTCACCTTTTCGATCTTGGCTTCCGTCCCTAGCATGGTGACCGCCTGGCGAGCGTTCTCTTCTACTTTGTGGCAGTTGGGGCAACCAGGGCCCAGAACTTTGATATTCAACATGGTGAACTCCTTGGTAATTGTGAATTGCGAATTGTTAATTGTTAATAGGGAATGGGGGCTGGGGGTCGGGGGTTCTCCGTGTCCCTTTGTCCCCGCATCCCTGTGTCTCTCAGATCTCGATCTCAATCGTCGGCTCGATAATGACCTCGGATTTCACGGAATTGGCCACCAGGCTGTATTTCCGGGCGGCCCTTAAGGCCCGCTGGATGCGGGATTCCACCGCGGCCGGGTCATCACCGTTCGCCCCGACCCGGATGTGGGGCCAGAGGCGCACATCAGTAAAGATCTCCGTCCGGTCCAGTTCGATAAGTTTAGTGCCTTCGGCCCGGCATTCGTAGGACAAAAGGTTCAGCTTGAAGCGCTCGGTGGCCCAGATAAACATCATCATGATGCAGGTGTTCACAGAAGCCACAAAAGCATCCTCGGGCGTGAACACACCAGCGTGTCCCTCAGCATCGGGTGGGGCGGAGAAGTCCATCTCCGGGCCATTGCCCATGACGATGTGACCCCAGTGTTTGCCCTTCCAAGTAACGCTGGTGTTATAGACGGCCGTCTTGCTCATGTTACCGGCTCCTTTTCCCCGCAGAAGTCAGCGTATTCTCGCTGCAATATCTCTAAGTAAACCGCCTCTAATTCTTTGGGAACAGGATTATAAATCTTAACTTGTTCCAGCAACGCGCTGGCGGTGCCGGCCGTGGGCTGTTTTCCGGCTACCTGGAACTGTTCAAAGAGTGCCGGTAGTGCAATGAGGGTCACCGATTCGTCGTTGATGGAGACTGTCTGGACGGGAATACCGGAGCCACATTCGCAGGTGGCCGTATTGGAACTGCCATCTGCTTCGACCGGTTCTTCATCCTCAATATAGGCACCCTGGCGCCGGCTCCAGCGTTTACTCAGCAGCTCGTCAACCATGATGGCCACACGCTCGGCCGAGGCTTCCACAGCCTGCAACCCGGCTTCGTTCAGGCGGCGCGAGCCCTCAGGCTGGCCCAGCCCGGCTTCGTTGACTACGTCGGTGACCACGATGCTAGCGGCTGGCTTACCCGAATACATCTCGGTTGCTCGGGCTGCGCAACGTAGCTGGCAGCCGTCGACGGCGATGGTAGGATAAAAGCGGGCGAAAGCGCGATCGCCTTCCCCGCCGGCCAAAAACAGGGGTAAACAAATCGTCACTGTATCGTTCGGCCGTAGGTCTTCCAACACACGCAATGCCGCCAAACGCGTTACTGTTCCTTCGGCCAGTTCTTCTCCGGAGCAGGCGACGATACCGACTTTCTTTTGCGGTAGCTTAGGCATCTTGACCCCCTTCGTCGGCGAGAAGTTCGTCGACGCTGGCGGCTATTTCTTCGGCCAACGCGTGTGCCAGTTGTAGCCCGCCCTCGTTCAATTCGGCGATGCCCCGA
>DOXE01000497.1 GCA_003519205.1 Chloroflexota bacterium | reverse complement strand
GCTCCTATGATGTTAACGAGTTGTTCGATTGTTATCAGTTCTTGGAAATTCACTCAGCCATGGAATTCGCTCCTATTTAAGCGAACTCTTAAAGGACCGGTAGCCCAAGGCCATGCCGAAAGTAAGGAAGATAGCCACAACAATGAAGCAGAGCCACAAGGGGATGGTATCAACCTTCCCCAACACGTCGCTGGTGCCAAAAGTCATGATGCGCATACCGGTAACCACGTAGGTGGTGGGGTTGATTCGGGCAGCGAGCTCCATCCAGGAAGGCATGGTCTGCAAGGGGTAAAGGGCATTGCTAAGGAACAGCAATGGCAGGTTGAGCATGAAAATCAACATATGGTAACCACCAGGGCTTTCTGTCTTGGAGGCCACGGCAATGGCGATGCCGGAAAAGCCCAGTCCGTAGCCAGCGACCAAGAGCAGGCCACCCAACCATCCCAGCGGATTGTTGCTGAGCTTCGCACCAATGATGACCCCAACAATCATGATAACGAGGGCCTGCAACAAACTCTTCGTCATGGAGCTAAAAGCATTGCCAAACAAGATGCTCAGGCGTGGTATAGGCGCTGCCAGATACTCCTTGACAATGCCCCGAAGCCGCTCGTTCAGCCATTCGGTGCCGCCGCCGATGGCGCCGCCCAGGGCGGTCAGGGTGATGATGCCAGGCAGCATGAAGGTGATGTAAGCGTCTTCCGCACCAGGTTCGGTGGTTCCCAAAAGGCTGCCCATACCGATGCCGAATAGGACGACCCACAGAACAGGCTGGATCAACATGCCGATGGCCTCTTCAGGGTTGGTCATCGACTTGCGCATATGTTTGTTCCAAAGCGTTAAAGCAGCACTCATTGGTAAACTCCGTTAGTTACTGTGTGGCGATATTAGATTGGTTGATTGCCATCAATCCCGGAATTGCCGGCCGGTGTACTTGAGGAAAACGTCGCCGAGGCTGGGCTCAGCCACCGAGATGTCTTCGATGCGAAACCCACTATCACTGGCGACCGAGACGACCTCGACCAGGCGGCGGCTGCCGGAAGCCACGCCAATTTGGATCACGCCGTTTACAGCCGAAACTTCTTGCGTAAACGGTAGTTCCTTCACCACCGCCACGAACTGATCGCTGTTGCCTTGACCTTCGACCTGGATCACGTCGGCGCCCATCTGCTCGATTAACTCGCTTGGTGTGCCTTCGGCCACTATCTTCCCATGGTCGATGATGCCCACTCTGTCAGACAGGAGTTGCGCTTCGTCCATGTAGTGGGTGGTTAACATCAGAGTCAGACCCTGGTTCTGTTTGAGATCCGTAATGTAATCGCCTAAGCGAACCCGACTTTGTGGATCAAGACCCAGGGTTGGCTCGTCCAGGAACAGAACATCCGGCTCGGTCATGAGCCCGCGGATTAACTCCAGGCGTCGTTTCATGCCCCCAGAGTAGGTGCGGATCTTGCGGTCGGCCGCATCTTCCAGCTCGACCAGGACCAACAGTTCTTCGATCTTGGCCTGGCGCATAGCCTTGCTCTGTTGGTAGAGCTGGCCATGGAAGTCCAGCGCTTGCCGGCCGGTCAATGCGTCGTCTAAGACCGTCTCCTGGAAGGTCACGCCAATGTGCTTCCGAACCTCATTGGCCTGCTTCACCACGTCCAGGCCGCATACCGCGGCCGAGCCGGCCGATGGTTCTAGTAGCGTGGTCAAGATGGATAAAGTCGTCGTTTTGCCGGCCCCATTAGGACCCAGCAACGAGTAGATGGTGTTAGCCTCGATGGCCAGATCGATGCCATCCACCGCCAACACCTCCTCGTCATATCGTTTAATCAGTCCTTGGGCCTCGATGGCCAAACCGCTTTTTACTTTTTCGTTCATCTAATAGGTTCTCCCTGTTATTTGTCTCTCGACTGCCCACCGGTAATCGTCCTTATTCATGCTATAGGTGGCCTATAACCTCGTCGAGCCATTCCAACTCGGCGTTCAGTTGGCCTAAATGGTATGAGAGCATCAACTGAAAGCCGCCTTGATGTTGCTTATCGGCCCGTAATATCTTTGCAAAACTCTCAACTTTCCCGCACCGCTGCCGAAGCAAGGCAGCCGCTTCCTCTCCTGGCAGGGCATCCAGATATATTATGCCTACATTGCCAAGGTAAGAAACAGGTTTGTATTCAGCCAGGTTTTGGCGCAAAAGTTGCTGGAAGACCTCTTCACCCTTAGGTGTGATCGTATAGACACGCCTGGTTGGATAGTTACCCTCCTGTTCTTCGCGATAGTTGATCCATCCGTCAGCCACCATGCCGCCCAGTAACTTGTAGACCGTTGGCTTTTTAACCTGGATGGTCGTACCCAAGTGTGCATCAATGAGCTCATTGATCTGGTATCCGTGCATCTCTTGCGAACGCAATAGGCCTAGTAAAAGCAGTTTTCTTTCCATAGTTGGTCTTTCTCTCATTTATTAGTTAAGCTTATACTAGTCATAAATTACTAGACACATGTGACTCTACCTGATTCTAGATAAATGTCAAGAGGGATTTATCAGGTCGCAACCAACACCTGATTACGAAACAGCATAAAAGGCTTACTGGAAAGTGAATCTTTCCCCTTTAGAATATCTTGTGCACATAGCGCGTGGTGATTACCGGATTTGGTCCCCCGAATGTGCTCGAGGTGCGCGAGGAATTGGCACTCCCTGAGCTAAAACAGGATACGGATCCGGTTATCAGGAGTGCATAAATCCTGTGGTGAGTTTTCTCATTCACGAGATTTACCTTGCCACTGGCCGCTCACCTTTGACCTTTCTGGCGGTCAAACGCGCGCGCTTCCGGATGGTTGGCCCTGACGCTGTGTTGGGCCAGCTGGACCGTTTCGGCTATTCGTTTTTGGCGAGTAGCCGGTTGCCTGGCGCTCTTGATCCACCACAATATGCCTTTCTTTGATGAATCGCTGAAAGCCTGGAAGTGGCCTACGGCTGTCTCGTTTTCTGCCAGTGCGGCAGCCAGATCTTCAGGGATAATCAGGTCTTCGATCTCATCATAGATCGTCCATGATCTGTCCTTTTTTGCTTGTTCGATGACGGCCAAACCGGGTGACATCATCAGGTTGGCGGCCAGGAGTTTTTCAACGCGCTGCTTGTTGAGGCGCGACCATGGGCTGCCCGGCCGTCGTGGCGAAAGCAGTAACATCGAACGGTCGGCGTCCAACTTACACGGGAGGCTGTCGATCCAGCCAAAGCACAGCGCTTCCTCGACCACATCGTCCCAGGGAACGTATTTGTCGGCAACATGTTTTTTGAACGTCACAAGCCAGATGCTCTCGCTACGGGTGTGATTGGCTTCCAGCCAGGCCCGCAGCTCGGCGCGGTTTTCTATCTGGACGCGTTCGAATTCCTTCTTGCATTTTGCTCCGTTACTGTGAAAATTTTACGCAAAATGGCCAAAATCCCACATTGAAATTGAGGGATTTAATTTAACATAAAATTTATCAACAGTGCACCCCCTTTTTCGGCAGTTCATCTCAGCTATCAAGAAATCGATAAACATTTATAAATCCTTCAACAATAAAGCATCTTTCAGGCCAAATAGATTCGGAAGGCGTTTATCTTATCCATTTGGATGACGCATCCCATTTTCTATCGGTTTAGCCGTTAAGGATGCCCGAGCCAACTTCTTTCCCGGAGTGATGATCCTGCTTTATCCCTTTCCCGAAATTGACCTTAGCCAAATGTTTACATAAAATGCTGGTCCGGTATAAGGAATGACAATCACGAGATAGAGCAGGAAAGTAAGTTGCTCGAAACCATTAACGATCAAGTAATCACCGAGACATTTAGCGATCAGCTCCGATTTGCCCAAGGATTTGCCGTTGCTCCCAGGCTCTCTTAAAGCCGGTTGGCGATGAAGAGGAGAAAACCCTTGTCCTCAAAGCCTCTCTTGAACACCTGCGCCAGGCAATCCAATCAAGCCGGGCATTCCTGTATAGGAATTTTGACTATCCTGAATTGGGCTTTTCTTCGAGGGTGGTCGCAGGCGTCTATGGCCCCCAATATCACCCAGATTTNNCAATTCTTTCCGGTTCATATTCAAAGCGAATGGTGGGGCTATATCGGGTTTGACGACCGGCAACACGAAAGATGGTGGACTGAGGCCGAAATCATGCTGCTGGGTATGGCGGTGGAAATGTTTGGCAATGCCCTCCAGCGTTGGCAAACTGAAGCTGCCTTTGAAAGACAAAGTAATTATGAAAAAGCATTGGCGCTTTGCTCCCGCGTTTTACATCAGGTAACCCAATCTGAAGAGGAACAGGTCGCCGTCCTTAATCAAGCCCTAGAACATTTGCGACTGGCTGTAGACGCTGGACGAGCTTACCTATTCGAAAATTTTGTCGATCCTGAGCTTGGTCTATGCACCGGTATGGGAGCCGAAGTTTGTGCACCTGGCGTTGATTCCCACATCAATGTCCCTGCTATTCAACATTGGCCCTGGTCGAATTTGCCGGATGAGATGCTCCAAGCCTTAGATACAGGGAAACCATATGGCTGGCTAAAAGAATAAGCGTTTGCCAGCATTCCCGTATTGGTCCAGAACTTTGAGCAGCAGCAGCCCCCTTTGCTATCCGTGCAGACTTTTCCAA
>DOXE01000182.1 GCA_003519205.1 Chloroflexota bacterium | reverse complement strand
GGTGGCGGCGGCATCTACAACGGCGCCGGGGCAACATTGAACCTCACCGACAGCACGGTGGCGGACAACGTCAGCAACAACCAGCCGTCGGGTGGGATCTACGGCTTCTTCGGGAGCACGATCAACATCATTCGCAGCACGGTGAGCGGTAACGTGGCGGCGACGGACGTGGCCGGCGGTTTGCGATCGCTGGGGAATGCCACCATCGTCAACAGCACGTTCAGCGGGAACGTGTCGACGGCGTGGCACGGCGGCGCGATCTTCCACACTGACGGCCAGCTGACGGTGACGAACTCCACGTTCAGCGGCAACGTGGCGCCGTCCGGCACGGCTTCGGGCATCCTGGTCGCCACCTTCGGCGCACCGGCCAACGCCACGCTGACCAACAACGTGCTCGAGGGCAACGGCGGCGCCTTCGCCTGTGCCATTGAAGGTGGCGGTGCGGCGACGATCACGTCGGGCGGGTTCAACGTCATCAGCGATGGCTCGTGTAACCCGATCGCCAGTGACCAATCGTCCACCGATGCCTTGCTCGAGCCACTCGCCGACAACGGCGGACCCACACTGACCCATGCCTTGCTGGCCGGTTCCCCGGCCATCGACGCGGCCGACAGTGCCGTATGTCCGGCCACCGACCAGCGTGGTGTGGCTCGTGATGCAGCTTGTGATGTCGGCTCCTTCGAGTTTGTGCCCTAGTTATTGGCGTATATCAATTCACTTTTTATTCACCATCCCGAAGAACTCCAAGTTCTTCGGGATGGTGTGAGAAATGAACATGACCGACTACTACATTGATCAGAACAGCCGTTTTGTAATTAAAGATTTCTCCAAAAAACGATCTTTTTCAAGTTTCCTGCCAGGAATTGCAGGTATGTTGGGTATTCCTTTGTGGGTCTTCTATGTGAATCGAGGCCAGGCGATTGCCAGCTTTGGTGTGAAGGATAAAGATTCCCCTATCATGGAATTCCAACCAGCCAATAAAGCGTACCGCATGACTCCCTACGAAGGCTTCCGCACCTTTATTAAACTTCAACGCAATAATTCAACCTCATTTTACGAACCTTTTGCTCCGTGGTCTTCAGGGGATCAGTCCCAAATGTTCATTGGCATGAATGAGTTGGAAATTCAGACAACTAATCTGAAAAATGGCTTAAACACTACTGTGCTCTATTTTCTTCTTCCCAACGAACCGCACGCTGGTCTCGTCCGGCAGGTGACCATAAGTAATATTAGTAAATCAGCACTTAATCTAGAGATCCTCGATGGATTGCCGATCGTCATCCCCTATGGCATCAGCAATTGGGGGCTCAAAGAGATCAACCGCACATTAGAAGCCTGGATGGCTGTTTTTAATCTGGAGTCAGGTATCCCCTTTTATCGCCTTTTAGCCAGCAGCGATGATACTGCTGAGGTTTCAGACATCCAGTCAGGGCACTTTTATCTTAGTTTTGATGCACATGGAAACTTACTTCCGGTTTTTGCAGACCCTACGGTCATCTTTGGTCACCAATCAGCGCTTCATTCACCTGAGAATTTCAACCAGCTGCCTCTGAATGA
Organism: Chloroflexota bacterium; assembly: GCA_003519205.1. Lineage (GTDB taxonomy): Bacteria > Chloroflexota > Anaerolineae > Promineifilales > Promineifilaceae > UBA11865. The sequence goes on along the minus strand of DOXE01000182.1, from coordinate 1,934 downwards.
GCTGGTAGATTTGCCCCAGATCACGAGAGGCAAAACACCTTGTGGCATCACTGGTTTGAGTACGGTGCTTGAACCGGGCGAGCAGGTCAACTTGAACAGTGTGATTGGCCATGCTGGTGATCTCGATCTCATAACCCGGCAGCAAGATCATCTCCGGCGACCTGGTTATCTCCAGCAAAAAAGATTGGAAGCCAATCGCCTGACGGAGCAGATTACCAGTGTAATACACATGAAGAGCGGTGTCCCAGAGTTTGACGCCTACTGCCGCCAAACTTTTTTGGACAACATCTTGCGGGGAGGTTTTCCCCTGATTTTGCCAGATTCCATCCAGCCCCGATTCGTTTATCATCTCTATTCGCGCAAGCATGGTGATCTGGAACGGGACTACAATAGTTTTCAATTAGCCCCCGAACCGTATTCACAGGGAAATGGCAATTATCGCGACATTAATCAAAATCGGCGCAACGATGTTTTCTTCGAGCCGCTTGTTGCTGAATTTAATGTTCGCACGTTTATGAACTTGATCCAACCCGATGGTCATAATCCGCTTGTCCTTCTCGGGAGCCTGTTCACCATACCAGAACAAAAATTGGAAGTCGTATTAGAGATGGCCTCCTCTCCGCAAAAGTTGCGCGAGATCTTATCCCGACCGTTTAGACTGGGCGAGTTGTTTAGCGCGATCACTGAGTTGCAAGCAGAAGGAGCGCTTGATCAGGATTTATCCCTCAATAAGGTTCTGGAACAAGCTAACCAATACATTGAAGCTGAATTTCATGAAGGCTACTGGATCGATCATTGGACTTATAACTTGGATCTTATCGAAGATTACCTCTCTGTCTACCCGGATAAAGAAGAAGAATTTCTTTTCGGCCAACCAACCTATACTTATTACGATGGTAAGGTCATAGTCCGGCCTCGATCTGAGAAGTATGTCAAAGTAGATGATCGAATTCGCCAGTATGGCGCCATCTTAGAAGACGAAGAAAAATCCGCACTCATCGCCAGTCGTAAAGAATCGCCGCAAGTCGTGCGAGGGGAGAATGGAAAAGGCGATCTCTTCCTATCTACACTCTTTGAAAAGCTAACTTTACTCGCACTGCTCAAGTTTACGACCTTCGATCCTGAAGGAATGGGGATTGAGATGGAGGCTGGCAGGCCGGGCTGGTATGATGCGCTGAATGGTTTGCCGGGCTTGTTCGGATCTTCTTTGCCTGAAACTTTCGAGCTTCAGCGACTGCTTGATTTTATGCAGCGGATTCTAAGTGATTACCATCCTTCGATCAATTTGCCACAGGAAGCTGCAGCATTGCTTCGAAAAACCATGCTGCTTTTGAATACCTATATCACCAGCAACGATCCTGAGCGAGCTTTTATCTACTGGGATGATATGGCCTCAGCGCGGGAGGAGTATCGCCAGCGGGTGAGACTTGGTTTTTCTGGGCATCTGGAAACCATATCCCACGACGAATTATTAGATTGCATGGGGAAAATGAGGCAGAAGATCGGAGCAGGCATCGATCGGGCGTTATCTATTGATAGCAATCCGTTGCCGACATATTTCTACTACGAAGTTGTGGATTACGACTATATACTTGACGCGCATAAGCATCGTCAACTGGATGCACAGGGTCGGCCTTTCGTGCGTGCTCGCAGCTTCAAGCGTCATACCCTTCCTCCCTTCCTGGAAGGACCCACGAAATTATTAAAGATACTTGATGATAAACAACAGGCAGAGCGACTCCATTCTCAGGTTATGGAAAGTCCCCTTTATGATCAACCGTTAGGGATGTTTCGCGTCTGCACCTCCCTGGCTGGAGAAACACATGAAATTGGGCGCGCACGGGCTTTCACTCCGGGTTGGTTGGAGAATGAATCTATTTGAACGCATATGTCATATAAGTACCTCTTAGCTTTGCTTGAAGCAGAATTATATG
>DOXE01000390.1 GCA_003519205.1 Chloroflexota bacterium | reverse complement strand
GCCGCGTCAAAGCCAATGGTTCTGTGCATGACAAGCATTATAATCATCTCCAACAGACAGGCCAAGCTAAGATGAAAGTTCAGGTCAACTGACCAGCTTCGTTCAAGAGTGTTAATTCCGGACGGACAGCCGCCATAATCGCAGTCGCCACACGACCAGGGCAAAACCGGTGATGCGGGCAACGATTTTGGCCACTGCCGCGCCTGGCGTGCCCATCAACGGGATCAGCCAGACAGCAAGTAGCAGCAGGATAACCGTCTGAAGAGCTGCAGAAGCGGCATACAATTTCGGCCTCTCCAGCGGGAAGACTAGCAGGATAACCGGCAGGGCAAAGGCGTCAATAATAACCACGATCAGCAACAACTGTAGGAGCCCAGTGGCAGCAGCGTATTCTGGCCCGTAGAAGATGCGGATGAACGGCCCAACCAGGGGCATCAAAGCCAGCAAGCCAAGAGCAATGAGGCCACTGCGTACCATGCTCTGCCGCAAGTATTTACCAACCGCTTCCCGATCGTTTAGACTGGAGGCAGCGGGTAACAGAGAAGTATATAAACTATGGTTGACGATGTCCGCTTTGCGAGCCAGGTTGAGGGCCAGCCCGTACATACCAACCGCGGCGGCCGTCGTTAACCGGCCGACCAAGATCACGTCTATCTGCATGATGATTACCGTAAAGAGGCTTGCTACCCAGAGCCAGCGACTGAAGCGAAAAAGCGCTGCTCNNGGCGCAGATCCTCGACGGACGGTAAACGCCACAAAGACCAACGGCCGGGCAGCAAGCGGTATCCGACAAAAAAGCTGACCAGTGCGGTGCCGATGCCCAGAATAAGCAGCGCCGTAACCAGATTCAACCGGCCCACCACGAACAGGGCAACAGCCAGGATCGTGGTTAGCCCAGCGTTTACCAGGCTCATGGTGGAGAGTCGGCCGAAATGATTGGTGGCCTGAAGAATAGTGCTAACTGTACTGTTTAAGGCCACTGCCACCATGCCGGCCATGGCCAGAATAAAAAGAAAAGGGCCGTTGGGCACGTCCGACAAGCCCAGGATCTGGTTAGCGATTGGCACGGCAAGCAATGCTGCTAATATGAAAAACAAGAGAGCTACACCGGTGCGCAGCCAGGAGGCAATGCGCCCCCGAAGATGGGCTGTATCCGGCTGATCGGGCCAGACGGTGGAGACACGCTTGACTTCAGTGACCGTTAAGCCCATGTCGGCCACGACCCCAACGATGGCTATGGTGGCGCCGAGTACGGCATAGACGCCAAAGGCGGCCGGGCCAAGGGCACGAGCCACCAGAACGCTGGCGACAAAGCTGAGCGCCATACGCCCAACGTTACCGCCCATCACGATCGCCCAGCCCCGGCTGACCGGATCGAGTCTTCCTGAAACCTGGGTGAACCAGCGACCAATTTGGCCATTCGTGTAACCGAACATCTTCATATTTTAGCAGGTGACTGGCACATATTCGTCTTAACAATTGTCTGATTCAGTCAGTTAAGTGCCTCCATGTTGACTTAAGCGGTTAATCAGTTTATGATCCCCGGCTCATCATCATCCACTTCGCAGCCACAAACGTATAATTTAATAACTTACGTGCCTGCGATGGGATTCAGGCGAATTCGACCCCAAAGATAAGGCTTTTTCGTCATTTTTGATAGCGCGCGCCAAGGCTATTCATGCAATACGAAACCTCCGCAAATCATCAAGTCCCCTCTTCCGGAACCCGGATGTCATATGCTGTACCAAATGGTACAACGGCTAGCCTATCGAAGATGGAACAAGCCATCTTGCAAACGGTCACCTATGTCGACATGTACGATTATCCCCTGACTGCATCGGAAATACATCGTTATCTTGTCGGCGTTCCGGCTGAGCTGCCGGAAGTTGAGCAAGCGCTTGATAAGAGTCGCCTGGTCAAAAGTCTCTTGGGGAAGGATGGGGAATATTTTTTCCTCGCCGGCCGCCCTCACATTGTCGACATCCGGCGGCGACGGGCAAGGGTATCTAAGGCACTTTGGCCACACGCCATACACTATGGGCGCCTAACTTCGGCACTGCCCTTTGTTAGCATGGTAGCCGTCACTGGTTCGTTGGCAGTTGACAACGTGGATTCTCAGGCTGATATTGATTATCTCATTGTAACTGAGCCAGGTCGCCTTTGGTTGTGCCGGGCAATGGTCATTTTGCTTGTACGCCAGGCGGCCCGTCGTGGCATCATTCTATGTCCTAATTATTTTCTATCGGAATCAGCACTTGGCTTTGAGGAACGCAACCTATTCGCCGCGCATGAGATCGTTCAGATGATCCCCATCACCGGTCTGAAAGTCTACCACCAGTTGCGAGAAGAAAACCAATGGGTTGCCAACATTCTACCCAACTCAGGTGGTGCGCCCCCCCAGATGGCCAACTTGGCCAAGCCCATACCAGCCCCGGTCAAAGGGGCGCGCAGGTTAGGGGAGGTCACCTTGCGGACGCCGCCTGGCGGTTGGCTTGAGCGATGGGAAATGAATCGAAAGGTTCGCCGGTTTAGCCAGCAGCCGTCCATGGAAACGGCATTCTCGGTTGACTACTGTAAAGGGCATTTTGAAGACCACGGCCAGCGGACGCTCGATCAATATACCGACCGGCTGGAGAAGCTAAACACCCAGAGCCAAGAAAGATCCTCGGAGTAACCAATGACTGACATCCTTTTCGGCCAGTCTTATTATCTCTGGTTTGACCCCAAATTATGGGCGGCCATGCAGCCCTACCCGCCGTTGGGGACGCTCTATGCTGCCAGCTATGTTCGCCAGCAGGGCTATGAAGTTGCCTTATTCGACGCCATGCTGGCCCAATCTGAAGATGAGTGGGCAATAGCCCTGGACCGCGAGCAGCCGCGCTTCGCCGTCATTTATGAAGACAATTTCAACTATCTATCCAAGATGTGCCTGCTTAATATGCGCGAGGCGGCTTTCAAGATGCTGGCTATGGCTAAAGAGCGGGGCTGTACAACTATTGTCTGTGGTTCCGATGCTACCGATCATGCCGAACAGTACCTGGCCCGCGGCGCCGACTTCGTGCTTATTGGCGAGGGGGAGGAAACCTTGGGCGAATTGCTGGACAGGCTTAGCGGTCGAAGCGAGATACCNNCCCTTTCCGGCCTGGGATTTAGTTGACATTGATCGGTACCGGCAAATCTGGTTGGACCGTCATGGCTATTACTCCATGAACATGGTCACAACGCGGGGCTGCCCCTATCACTGCAATTGGTGCGCCAAACCCATTTGGGGGCAACGATATAACTCCCGTAGTCCTGAAAATGTGGCGGAAGAACTCNNATCATGGGTTTGAAGCCGGGATGGTGGCAAAGTTTTGCGGATATGGTTGAAGAAAAAGATGCCGTCGTGCCATTTAAATGCCTGAGCCGGGCTGATTTAATCGTCCGGCAAGCCAGCGACGTCGAAGCGTTGAAGCGGGCCGGCTGCGAAATTGTGTGGATGGGCGCTGAATCGGGCTCCCAGAAGATCTTGAACGCCATGGAAAAGGGCACCCAGGTAGAGCAGATATATGAGGCAACCCGCCGGCTGAAAGCGGCCGGCATTAAAGTGGCCTTCTTCCTGCAATTTGGTTATCCGGGTGAGACGACCGAGGATATTGAGAAGACCTTGCAATTGGTGCGGGACTGTATGCCCGACGATATTGGCATGTCGGTATCCTACCCCCT
>DOXE01000006.1 GCA_003519205.1 Chloroflexota bacterium | reverse complement strand
ATCGTCTTCGTCGGCTTTGATGCCGTCGACGATGCCGTGGCCGCCGTGGAAGCCGGCGACCTGGCCGCCACCATCGCCCAACAGCCGGCCGTCATGGGCCAACTGGGCGTGGAAACGGCCGTGATATACCTGAATGGCGGAACAGTAGAAGATTTCACACCAGTCGATCTGTCGCTCGTTCAATAAGACAGGTGTGAAGTTTTGAATATATAAGATTAGAGGTGGGGATCCCCACCTCTAATCTCCTTTCTAGAGCGATAATGGCTGAAACCAATGACTTCCTCCGAATGGAGGGCATCTCTAAATCCTTTCCCGGCGTCCAGGCTTTGCAGGAGGTGAACTTCGAAGTAACGCGGGGGGAAATTCACGCTCTTGTAGGTGAAAATGGTGCAGGTAAAAGCACATTGATGAAAGTCTTGACGGGTGCTCTGCACCTTGATGAAGGCCGGATCATCTTGCGTGGTGAACCAGTGGAGATCCATTCTCCATCCGATTCCCAGGAATTGGGCATCAGCATGATTCACCAGGAATTATCCTTAATCCCTTATCTTACCGTCGGCAAAAACGTCTATCTCGGTCGTGAGCCCCGGCGCCGTATACCAGGCTTTATCGATTGGAAAAAGCTTTATAGCCAAACCCAAGAATTACTGGGTCAAATAAACCTTGACGTGAGGGCTTGGGCGGAAGCCCAAGATCTAAGCATCGCCCAACAACAGATGGTCGAGGTGGCCAAGGCCCTGTCCATTGAGGCCGATTTGATCGCCATGGATGAGCCCACATCATCCTTGACAGATAGGGAAACCGAAGTCCTTTTCGATGTCATGCGAAAGCTCAAAGATCAAGGCGTGGCTATCATCTTTATCACCCACCGCCTGGAGGAAGTATTTGAGGTTAGTGATCGCATCACCGTCTTGCGCGACGGCCGCCATATCGCCACCGCACCGACGGCTGAGCTCAATCACAACCAGGTGGTCCAGCTCATGGTCGGCCGCGAGCTAGATAATATGTATCCTTACAGCGAAACAAAGGAACGAGGTGTCGCCCTGCAAGCCGATGATCTGGCCGATGGACAGGAGTTACATGGTGTCTCCTTAGAATTACAAGGCGGGCAAATTCTGGGTGTGGCCGGCCTCGTAGGCGCCGGCCGGACGGCATTGGCCGAAACCTTGTTCGGGCTTCGCCAGGCGACGGCCGGGGAGATACACATCGATGGACAGGTCGTGAAGCTCCATTCGGCCAAACAAGCCATCGAACATGGGCTGGGATTCGTGCCCGAGGATCGTAAACTGCAAGGTTTATTCCTCAACATGGCCGTGCGGGAAAACATCACTATGAGTTCCACCAGCCTGGTTTCAAATTTCGGCTTCGTCAATACAAACAAGGCTAACAAGCTGGCTGATGAGTATGTCGATAAGCTGGATATTCGCACACCTAGCCTACGCCAGCGTATCCGTAACCTCTCGGGAGGGAACCAGCAGAAGGTTATTATCGCCCGTTGGCTCACCCTGAAGCCTCGGGTGTTGATCCTGGACGAGCCGACAAGGGGCGTAGACGTGGGGGCTAAGGCAGAGATTCACGGCCTGATGCGCCAACTGGCTGAAGACGGTGTGGCCGTATTGATGATATCCTCTGAACTTCCCGAAATAATTGGCGTCAGCGATCGCATTCTGGTGATGCATGAAGGTCGGGTGACCGGCCGTTTCGAGCGGGACGAGGCTTCCCAAGACATGATCATGCATGCGGCTACCGGTGGGGATAACAATGCAAGCTAGTGCAAAAACGACTTCCGCCAGGCCAACTTCGGCCGTGATATTAGAGGCCATCCGTCGCTATAGCGTTCTGTTGATCTTGCTCGGTATCGGCCTTGTTTTTACCTTGGGATCGGACCGCTTCCTGACGCCATCCAACCTGATGAACATCGCCGTACAAACGTCGATCATCGCCATCATCGCCATTGGGATGACTTTCGTCATCCTAACCGCGGGCATCGACCTCTCCGTAGGCTCGGTGGTGGCCTTGTGCGGGGCATTGGCCGCCGGCTTGGCCGTTCGCCAAGAGTTGGGTACTTTTACCGGCATTGGACTGGCCTTGCTGGCCGGCGCGGCCGTGGGCGTCATCAATGGTTTATTGGTTGTCAGAGGCAAGATGCCACCCTTCGTGGCTACCCTATCGACCCTGGCCATTGCCAGGGGATTGACCCTGGTTTATACCGAGGGCCGGCCGATTTCCGGCATTGACGAAAGATTCACCTTCCTGGGTAGTGGTGAGATCCTGGGTATTGCCACACCAGTCATCATCCTGGCCATCGTCTTTGTCATCGCCTACATCGTCCTGCGCTCCACCCGCTTCGGCAACTACGTTTACGCGACCGGTGGCAATGAAGAGGTGAGCCGCCTGGCGGGCGTTCGCACCTCCATCATCACCCTGTCGGTTTATATCATCAGTGGTTTTCTGGCCGCATTAGGTGGTGTTTTACTGGTGGCCCGACTCTGGTCAGCTCAACCAAACGCGGCCGTGGGGCTGGAGCTGGACGCTATTGCCGCTCCCGTGCTGGGCGGGGTCAGCCTCTTCGGTGGCGTTGGCAACGTAACCGGAGCACTGGTCGGCGCGTTCATCCTGGGCATCCTGTCCAACGGCCTCAACTTGATGGGCGTACCTTCCTTCTGGCAACAAGTGATCAAGGGCGTCGTCTTGATATTGGCCGTCATGCTCGACGTCTTCACCAAACGCCGGAGATAGTAGTTGACTGAAATATTGGAAGCCGGCAAACTAGCCCAGACACGACACTAAAACTCGTCCATCCTCTCGATAATGGGTTCGATGACGGATGCTTTGACCCGATTCTTCCGATAGCAGGAGGTACCTGATGTACTGGCCTTCACCCCATGAATTTGAGTTCTCTTTGGAATCGCCCTGATGACTCTGCTTCACAATGAGCTCTTCGGAGATTTCGACAAGATCCTGAAGCTCGAAGACGAAAGGGAGATACCATTTGGCGTGTTGCAACCCGCGCTTTTGCCATATTTTCCTCAATGGCAGAATAACCTTTCCATCCCCAAATGGGAATTTCGAAAAGGAGTACATATCTTAATGGTATCCCTAGGACCAATATGGCGGCAGATTGCTATCCCGGCCGAAAACTCAATGGATATGCTGGCATCGACAATTCTTAACGCGGTCAGTTTCGACCATGATCATCTTTATCTGTTCTCATATCAGAATCGCTATGGTGGATTAGAACGGGTGCATCATCCGTACATGGACGAAGGACCATGGACTAGCGAGGTGTCGGTGGGTGATGTGCCGCTCCAGATCGGGCAGACGATGACTTTTTTATTTGATTTCGGCGATCAATGGGAGTTCGACGTCACATTAGAACAGGTAGATTCAGACATGGATATCAAGAGAGCCACAATTCTCGAGGAACATGGCGATCCACCGGAACAATATCCGACCTGGGATGATTGGTAGTGAAAAGTTCTTGATCGCAATAGAACATACGTGCTATAATGGGGCAGATTGGGTCATATTTTTTTAAAACGGAGCATAACGCCCAAAGGAGTTAATCATGGAGCCCAATGTCGTGTCAAAACCCACTTTCACTATCGTCGGCATGAAATACAGGGGAAAGCCTGAAGGAGACGAGATCCCTGATCTCTGGCGCGAGTTTAATCCGCGCATAAGGGAGATCAAGTATCTCACCCCATCGGATGAAAGTTATGGGGTCATGGACAACTATGACGAGAAAACCGGCCAATTTGATTACGTTAGTGCAGTCGAAGTCTCGAAAGTAGTGGACGTACCCGAGGGCATGATGAGCTGGGACATCCCAGCGAATAAGTATGCCACGCTGGAGTTCGAGTTTTCGGAGATTCGGCAAGCGTTCGATAATATCTATCGCTGGATCCCCGAATCTGGTAACGAGCGCGCCCCCGGCCCAGAATTCGAGTATTATCCGCCAGAATTTGACCCCGACGATCCCGACTCACGGATGCAGATTTACATACCCATCAAGTTAAAACACCAATAGACCTTTAGTTACCCTCTCCAGGTGCATTTTTCATTTTAGGAGAGGGTTTTTTTATTATAATTAACTACACGAAATAAACTACATTACAAATGGCTATATATCATCCCCTACGAATGCGGCTGCGTCCTTGTTCAGGATCCAGAGAAACTTCGCCGGGCTTTCTCCATGACCGCGCCTTACCTTCCCATCGAACAACTCTGGATGATATCGATCTAGTCTTTGCCAAGCTAAGA
>DOXE01000054.1 GCA_003519205.1 Chloroflexota bacterium | reverse complement strand
AGTTTCCGTCTGTAAATTAATTCTCCATGAAGAAAAGCATCATCGCCCTCACCCTGGCAGCCTATCTCTCGATGTTATTCTTAGGCGTTGCTTCCTCGCTGGTCGGCGCTGCGGCACGTAACATCAACATATCGCCCTTTCAGATCGGCCTGCTTCTTACAATTCAAAATGTTGGATTTATGCTGGCAGTTTGGATCTCCGGAACCCTCGCCGACACCCATCAAAAACCCAAGATCCTTTTGGTCGGAAGTCTAATCTTGGCTTTTTCGTTTTTAGCCTTCTATTTAACCGGCATCTTTTGGCTGAATTTTCTCATCATGATGCTCATTGGCGCTGGCGTGGGCACTTATGAAGGTGTAACTGATGCCATGTTGCTTGACATGCACAGTGAACGGCAAAGTCTACACATTAATATCAATCATTTCTTCGTGACGTTTGGGGCAATTTTAATCACGGTATACCTGATTTTCCTGGATATGGATTGGCGGATTTCCCTCACCCAGTCGGCCGTCGTGGTTCTCTTGTTGGCACTCTTCTATGCCTTCATGAGATTGCCGACCAAGAATGACCAAAACGAGGATTATTTGCAGCGTATTCGCATCCTTTCCCGCGAAAACCTCGTGGTAGCCTTGTTTATCGCCACCGTTCTTGTGGTAGGAGTGGAGGTGGGCACCATTGGCATACTGACTACCTATTTGATGGAGATGCAGGGTTTCGCTCAAACTACCTCCAAGGTTGGCCTGGTAACTTTCCTGGTAGGAATCGCAATTGGACGGATAATCGTCGGTTTTGTCAGCCAGAAGGAGCAGATATCCAATTACATTCTGGTTTTATTTGGATTAGCTGCCATATTCTTCACCTTTTTATTTATTGTGGATCTGGGCCAATGGTCTTATATGAGTATCTTCCTCGCCGGTCTAGGGATTTCCGCTCTATTACCCCTCATAATAACGTTAGCAGGCATGGTTTACCCCCAAATGGCTGGGACCGTGATCGGATCTATCAAAGTAGCTATCCCAGTTGGTGGTATCATGATCCCTTTACTGATGTCACTTGTGGCAGGCCTGGCCTCCTTCCAGGTATCTTTGCTGATTTTCCCCCTGGCTTTATTGCTCGCTTTTTCGGTGCTCTTGTTTCAGTTTAGACGCAGCCCCTCATTGGAAAGCCCCCCGGTTTAATGTTCAGAAATCCTTTGCGGTTGATGTAATTGTCTTTCAAAAAACATATTTCAGCGTAAAAAATGCCTCCCTGAAAACGTTGATCATGGATCGGGTGGAAGCGTGTATTTTCCGGGATTGACCATAGTGGGAAAATAGGGTACATTTTCGGAGTCATAAGTTTGTTTCGGACTGGTAAAGACGGCCGCCCAGACTTAGGCTCTGGTCGGTCATTTTTTGTCAGTCTGGTAGTAAGAGCCAGGGAAATAATACCTGGTCGTTATAGGAAGGTATTTCAGATGAGTGATGATCAAGAGACGGGAACAGTCAAGTGGTTTAATCCTGAGAAGGGTTACGGATTCATCGCCCGAGATGCAGGCGGAGACATCTTCGTCCATTATTCGGCCATCGTAGGAGCAGGCTACCGGGTATTGGAAGAAGGTGAACGAGTCTCATTTTCTGTCGGTGAAGGTCGAAAGGGTCCGGCCGCCCAGAATGTTCGCCGTGCCTCGGAGGATGAGTAGGCTATGAACGCAACCCAGCGGACTGTCGTCGACGACACTGTCGTGTCTTTGGATTATAGCCTTCGTCTTGAAAACGGAGAGGAGATCGATCGCTCCAATGGCGATGAGCCGTTGCAGTTTATCCAAGGAAACGAGGAGATCATCCCTGGGTTAGAAAATGCGCTTTATGGCATGATTGTTGGCGAAGAAAAATTGGTTACGATCAGTCCGGAGGATGGCTACGGCGAGTATGAATCCGAGAATTACGTGATGATGCCCCGTGACTCTTTTCCTCCGGACATGGATTTGATCGTTGGAGAAAGACTGTTTGTGCGTGATAGTGAATCGGACCAGGAATATCCTGCCTATATCGACGAGGTGGGTGACGAAGCGGTTAAATTAGATTTTAACCATCCCCTGGCGGGAGAAACACTACATTTTAAGATCAAAATCGTTGCTATTCGTGATGCGACAACCGAGGAATTGGCTCATGGTCATGTTCATGGGCCAGGGCACGCACACTGAGAGAGGGGTTAATAAGAATCAGAGTAATTTAATCTAGTTGCCAATCGGTGGAGCCAGACCCGCCTAAATCGTTTGGTAAACCGGCCGGGACATTTCGTCAATAGGGCACATTGCCAAGTCCTAAATCATGAACACCTATTGTTCCCTATTGATTCAATCAGGAGAGGATGAGGAGACCCCAGTTAGCTAACAAGCTGGAAAAAATCACTGCTGCCAGAGTCACCAAAGAAAAATAGACTCGCTGATAGATAGACCAGTAGCCCATTATCCAGATCGAAAAGGTGATTACCATTAATCCGGCTGTCATCAGTTCAGCCAAGAACGGGGCATAAAAAAGTGTCTCAAATTCGGCCGGCAAACCAAATCTTAATACCAGGGGGATGGTGCTCTCAATTTGATTGAGGATTTGCCTGAAAGCCCATAAAAAGCCCAGGTTAAGCAAGGCAACCAGAGTGGCCAAAATATGGCCTATGAGGATTAAACGATTGCTCTGACCCTCGAATAATAGGCCACGCATCCCTCTCCGAACTAAAAGCGATATAAAATAGATAAGTTGGGCCACAAACAATAACATGCTGAACCCGAGCGCTAATAAGGGTATCAGGTTATGGCTTTCCAATTTAGTTTCAGTCAGGAATCTGCTGATACCTGATTCAAGATAAATATCTTTAGGCAGTATAAAGGTTACCTTTTCGCCATCCTCCAGGCAGGTCGCCTCCGGTGTCGATTGTGGATCAGTTAGGAATGAGGTGATGATCTCTTGGGCGCAAGGGTCAGTGGCGCTCACCCAATTCCCCATGCCAGGAAACTCGAAATAATAACTGTTGGTTAGTGCCTTGCCCGTTTCCTTTGCCCAGGTGGGTGGATTAACCGGATC
>DOXE01000155.1 GCA_003519205.1 Chloroflexota bacterium | reverse complement strand
TGCCTGGCGCCCCACAGGGTAAGGCCACCGAGATCCGCATCGCCGGGGGTGGTTGTGAGGTCAAGGATACGTGTTGATGGGCCCACTTGTACTTTCTCCCCGCCGGCAATGAATTTACGCATCAGCCGGGTTTGACCTACGCGAGGAATGCCACCGATGACCACGAGGGTCAAACTGGTCTCGCGCGCCGTAACCAATTGTTCGTAAGGATCTTCAGTGGTGTTATCGATAACGATAAGGTCCGCAAGCTTGCCCTTCTCAATGCGACCGAGCTTGTCGCTCCAGCCCAGGATCGCCGCGGGCGTGGTGGTCACCATTTCGCACAGTTCACGCGGGCTAAAGAGCCCCCCGAGTTCCTCGCTGACGATCGAGGCTACCTTGAGTTCGCCAAGCAGATTTTTACTGCCACTTGGCGCCCAATCGCAGCCCAGCGCAATGGGAACACCCGCCTCCTTGGCAGCCTTCACATCCGTGGTCTCGCCGTAAAGCAAGTAGTTGCTCAGCGGAGACCAGACAAGGGAGCCTTTATGTTGCGCCATGACTTGAAAATGCTCAGCCTTAAGTGCCGTGCTGTGGATGCCGCACAATGATTTGAACAGAGCCCACGACCCGTCATCGCGTTGCAAATTCGTGAACTGCTTGAGCGCAGTATTGTGCGTGCCGTCGTTGATCCCTTCACTCAGGTGTTGCAAGTAGCAGTTCGGAGCATCTTTGAGCTTTCCCAGGTAGGCATCGAGATCCTTGTCGGGTGCGCCAATGCGCGCTTTTGCCGGCGTCAATCCATCCACTGTGGGAGCTTCAACATTGCGGACAAGGCCCTTGTAGAGCTTGCGAATTCCGGAATTCGCCTGCAACGTAATGCCTTGTGAGGTGGTCACCCCGCCAAGAAGGCAACGACACTCGACATAGCGAACGAGTGCTTCGGCATTGCCAGCAGTGTTCGCCAGTACCATGGCGGGTTTGGTAACAGCGACTTTATATTCGTCCGTCCCCTGCCAGTGCCCGCTGTGCAGATACTTGCGTGGGACTTTCCAGAGCGGAAGCGCGTTATAAGAAAGGTGATTGTGAAGTTCAATCAGACCCGGGTAGATGGTACCTCCGGTTTTAATCCGGCTTACTCCTGTGAAACCGGCTGGGGAACTCTCATTTACATCCATCACGGCCTCAATTTGACCGGAACGTATGTAGATGGCACCCTCGTCGATCACACCCTGAGGGCCCATTGTCACTATACGTCCCTCTAACACATACGGTTCGTTCAAAGTGTCGATTGGCATCCGTCCCCATCTCCTTATTTTTCAGCAGTATGTCGACGATAAGCAGTATGTTTTTGTTATCTTTTCCTGCGGCACTCGTTTTCTTTGTGGAATGCCGAATTGAGTTCCCAATGCTTGTTTTTGCAGGCCATGGGAGTTCTTACAATATATTTCTCATTTCCGACTCTCGATCTTCCAGATCCACTTACCGCCTTTTTTTCTCACCAAATATTTTACTTTTCCATCGGGCGTCGCATAGCCAAGCCCCCACTTAGTCCTCTTTTTCCCATCCTCTGAACGCAACTTAATACCCTCTTTTTCCAAATTCTCAACATATGCTTCCTCTAGTTTTAGCACTTTCTCCATGTCACTGGGGTCTTCGAGGAGTAGGTCTTCGGATAACTTATCCAGAAACCGTGCCATCATTGAACTCTGTGACCATGAGGCGCCCGCGTACCAGCCCAAAATATATGCGTTTGGAAATTTCTTTCTAAATGTTGGCAGTGCAGATTTTCTTAGGACACTACAAGATGAAACCATAATTAGTTTCACACGCTCGAATATCGCGGGACGCCCACGGACCCTTAACTTCTTTATATCTAAAGAGTCAAATTCGCCTGGACCGCCATCTACCGGTGATCCAAAATGGTGTCCAGAAAAAAATAGAACGTCAGATCCAAGGAACCTCTTCACTCGTCCACAGCCTGTCGTCTCGCTTAAACCAAGCCTTCTCGCTTTTTTCATACTCGGTCTTGCGCGGTATCGAGTTCCTGTATATCCAGCTAGCGGTTTCTTACTCGCTTCCCATACATCATCAGCAAAATCGGTAAAATACGCCTCAAGAACATTCTTTACTAATTGTTTAAGCGCTGGCGCGACTCTGCGAATCCGCTTAAGGTATTTGTATAATTCCAGCAACTGCGCCTGATCTACAGCAGCGGATTGACTCTCCGGCTTGGGGCCTAGTATCAGCTCCAAGTCGAATTTGGGGTCCAAGGTATAGCCTGATGATAATTTCTGTTTTGTCTGGACGCCGGTAAGGCCGTGGCAATGGCTCTGCTGGACGACGTGAGTCAATTCATGTGCCAGAAGCTTCTGATCTTCTTTTATTACGAACGAATACTCGCCTTTACCAAACATCACATCCTGACCCATGGTATAGGCATGGGCACGTAACGCACGCGCCGTTTCCTGTGCCCGGGCATCAGTATGGAGCCGCACGTGACTGAAGTCACAGCCAATTCTTGGTTCGAAGAAGGCACGTTCAGCCATTGTTAATGGCCGACCGCCACCGCGGAGAGATTGAATTTGTTCGTGCATTGCCGAAGTGACACTCGATCGCGAGCCGCCCTTCGGTTTCGTTTGGATCGGCTCCTCTTCCTCTTCTTCACTCACCGGTTGCCGTTGCGCCAACGGCGTAATCTGTGATGTAAGCGATTTGGCCTGAAGTGGTTCCTCTTCCTCGGGCACTGTTTGCCGCTGAATCATCGATTCGGGTATGCGCATGACCCGTTCGGAAACCTGATCCGCCTCTTCTTCGTATTTGTCGTTTGGCGAACCAATCACAAGTTTCGCCTGCAGCGGTTGGTTGATCCGGCAACGCGGACAAGCCCCGCCACAAGTACATGTGCTGGGTTTACGTTGAATTGTGGATTGCAGCGGAATAATTGCAGACGGCGTTTCTGAAAGCCGGTCAGGATTGCCTGTCCGCCATGAATCGCGGTGGCGGAATCGAGGGCGAGCGCGCATTTCCATTGCTTTGGGCCGCATGAGGCTTACCTCCGTTTTCGTCCCTTAAACTACCAAAGGTCCATATTTATATAGTATAGCCTTTTCATCAGAAGGTCTGTTGCCACCAAGGCCGCTTGATCGGCAGTTCCGGAATGGGTAATTTCGGCGGCAATTCGGGAGGTAATATCGGTTTGATCGGGATCACGTCTGGCGTCTTCACAGATATCCTTGGCTTACTTAATTCAGTCTCCGTGCATGTCCATTGCCATTCGCTTTTCTCAAAATTAATGCCAGATTTGGTAACTCCTATAAGCCCTTGCCAAAAGTGGCACTTGATAAAATCATAGCTCACAGTTACTTTCCAATTCATAGGTAATTTAATTTCTACATTACCCCTAAACGTTACGAACCCATCTGCAAATAGAGACTTAGCCTCCGGCAAAGTTCTAACCTTGATACCGGGTATCACTGACCCAGACAACAATACATCATAAAAGGAAGGCGCTATTGTCGCCTGGGAATACTTCGAAACTCCTTCCCCTGAGCAACTTGCCTGTTCACAGACCGTCTGCACAGCTGAGTGCCGGTTCGAAATAAAGCCTTCATACCTTGATGATATGAAGGTTTTATTTAGTTAGGTGGTGCCGAAGGCTGAAGTACATGGACGTACAAATGCCGCGGAAGACACGAGCCCATGGATAGGCGAAGGTACGAGTCCACGGATGGATGAGGTAGAGCCGCGTCTGGAACCAAGACCGAGAACAATGCACGACTGCAGGGATGCAGGAGGTAGCGCGACTCAGGAGACAAAGCCGAGGAGCAATTGTCGAGGATGTCGAGAGCGGCCGGACTCAATAAATGAGTGCCGGTTCGACACAAAAAAGCCTTCAAATCTCAACGACCTGAAGGCTTTAATTTTATGGATGGTGCCGAAGGCCGGACTCGAACCGGCACGGCTTGCGCCACTACCCCCTCAAGATAGCGTGTCTACCATGTTCCACCACTTCGGCACATTTAAAAAAGTTTTTAAAAATCAAAAAATATTATTCTGCCGGTTTCGCCGGCTGTGCATTGCCGCTGCCAG
>DOXE01000492.1 GCA_003519205.1 Chloroflexota bacterium | reverse complement strand
GATCGCCAGCTGCGTGCGGTTCGTGAAATTAAGTTTCTTCAACATATTACTGATATGGCTGCGAACCGTATTGATACTAATATTTAACTGCTCGGCGATTTCCTTGTTGGACATTCCCTGCTCAACCGCGAACATGACCTCGCGCTCGCGATCGGTGAGATCGGCTTCAAGTTCCACTTTAGGCCCCGGCTTCTTAATCAACTTCAGTACCAAATGCGGTGGGAGGATTAACTGACCCTGGTACACGGTCCGGACTGCTTGAAGGAGATCGTCAGGTTGGGAATCTTTCAGTAAAAAACCTTGCGCACCGGCCTGTAGCGCTTCCTCCAGGATATCTTCATTGCCAAAACTGGTCAGGATAAGGATCCTTGCCCCCGGATCTGTATCCCTGATCAAAGCCGTGGCTTCCGCACCATTTAGTTCCGGCATGATCATATCCATCAAAATCAAATCAGGCTTAAGCTGTTGGGCCATTTCTACTGCCTGCCGGCCGTTTTCCGCTTCACCCACAACCGTCATCCCATTTCGCGGTATTAACAGATCGCTTAAACCCTGACGCACGATAGGATGATCATCAGCGATTAAAATGCGAATGTTTTCACTTTTCGTCTTGTTCATTCATATTACTCGTGCTTGCGGAACCTGCTCTGGTAATGGTACTTCCGCCATGATTTTCGTGCCGCCATTAATCTCGGAAGCGATTGTCAGCCTGCCGCCGAGACCTTCCACGCGCTGTTGCATGCTGTTCAAGCCCATCCCATAAGATACGTTGTCAATGTCAAAACCGCGCCCATTGTCAGCGACGATTAAATATCCATAGTGGCCATCTTGAAATATAGAAAGGTCAAGCCGGTCACCATTGCCATGGCTAAAGGCATTGTTCATGGCCTCTATAGCCACATAATATAGTTCCGTTCTCGTTTGCTCGTCTAGAAAGAGCGTATCATCAATAGAGCAGTTAACTTGTGTCCCGATCCGGCGCTCGACCATGTCCAGCCGCGAATTGAGTGCCTGGGCCAATCCAGCCTCCACGAGACTAGGCGATTGCAGTTCAAATAACATGAAACGCATTTCACGTAGGGCTTGCTGCCCCGTTTCCCCTAACCTGTCCAGACTTCTTTCCAGCCGCTGCTGATCATCGTCTTCCACAGCCTCTTTGGCGGAGCGAGCAAAGAGCGTCATGCTGTAAAGCAATTGGGTGACCGAATCGTGCAAATCCCGGCCCAGCCTCTGCCGTTCTACAGAAGCGGCCGTTTTCTTTGACGATTGGCGCAGTTGGTGGTTCTGAATGATGACCCCAATTTGCCGGGCCAAAGCCACTAGCAAAGTTATCTCGCCCATTGTGAATGCATTGCCGGCAACCCGATAACAGCTCAGCCAGCCATGCGATTGTTCACCAGCTAATAAGGAACAACCCAAATACGTGGGGTAGTGAACAATATACAACCCATCTGGTAAGGAATGCCTGTTTCGCTGCGGCGGAATCACAAGCGGCTCATCAACCCTAGTAATAATTGCAGAAAAATCATGAGATAAACGAATATGGCGCATCTCCTCGGCGTTCTCGTCAGCCAGCAAGCGATGACCTACCAAATCCAGAGTGGTCTGATCATCAGATAACAAATGGACGGCCAACGCCTCACATAAATCAAGCTGCGTGATACGGTCTAAAGCCGGCTGCAGAATTTCAAATACGTGCGGTTGGTCACCCGTTAACATCGTCAAATCGGTAAATGCGGCTAACTCTTGTGTGCGTTCACTTACCCGTTCTTCCAATTCCCCATATGATGTTTTAAGTTCCTCAAAAAGCTGGGCTTGCCTCGCCTGAGCTTGTTTTAGCGATTGGGTCAAATCATTGAAAGATCCCGTCAGATAGCCAATCTCGTCATGAAAGGTTACCGGAACGGCCGTATCTAGTTCACCACTATTCACTTGCCTAACCCCCCGCAGCAAATCATCAAGTGGTTTAACCAATATGCGCCGGAAAAATCGGGGGAATAGTAAAAGAACCAAGGCACTGGAAACGACAATAATCAATAGCCACTCGATCACAATAGGGCTCAAGTAGGTCTTAATGTCCGTTTCGGAAAATCCGATTTCATAGGCCAACGCGTCATCAATAAAAATCAAACCTAGATATTCTTCCTGGGAATTGCGCAAGGAATCAAGTACATGACGCTGCATGCTCCACCATGCATTATTGGAAAGTTCAGGGAGTACGCCTATCTTCTGCCGGCCCCAGCCAGAGATATTTCCATCTCCATTATTCTCAAGAAGCAGAGCCAGATCGAAGTCACGCCCTTCATCCGCGAGGTATAGCTGCCGGTAAGCAGTGGCATCTTTAGGATTGGCGGCATCCCACGAAACCACATAAGCAACCTGGCGCGGAGCTGTGATCAGATCCTCGGTTTGGATCTGGGCTTGTGCAATGCGCGCTGTGATCTGCCACAGATCATCAATATGATCTCTATCCGCCAGATAAACATCGACCACGCCAAATACGGAGAAGATGAGCAGCACGGTTGCTAAGGTGATGCCAACCAATTTAGCCATGAAGCTGTCAACTTCTGGGGCATAGTTCAAATAAACCAAGGAGATCGTGATCACAGCCAGAAGTGATCCAATATTGGAAAGGATAAACCCGAAGGGACTAGGAAAACCTAATACTGTTTGTAAACCTGGCAGAAAAGCCAGAGACAAGGCTAAGGCCAGATTACGCAAAGTCTTGGCCTTCTCTCCCTGCGGGTGAACCAATAAGTGCCAAATGTTGCCCGCGCTTTGATGAACTGTATCCAGGCTTGATCGTCTGGATAATTGAACGGAGCGGCGCAAGAAAATGATGAGGATCAGCAGAGTGGCCAGCGGCAGCAGCAGAAAAAAGAGATCATTGACATTCAAATCCGGCATCCAGCGGAAAAGAAAAAGATAATCAAAGAAAATGGCGTAAGCCAGGGCCAATAGGGTCAAGATGCACATCACCACCAGGACAATCCTGGCCTCCAAGGAACGTTCATCATCGCCAATACTATAAGCAAAATCCGCCATAGCAATACTGCCGGCAATAATAAAGAAGTCCTGCCAGGGATTGAACAAACTGTTCCAAAGTAAAAAGGCATTGGTCAAGATGGTGGCTACACCGGATAAGGCAACAAGGCTGAAAAATGCGATCAAAGACCACGTCGCACGCGTCTTTGCCTCGAGGCGCCAGAGGTAAAATGCGATACTCGCCGTCATGATAAGCAGGGTTAAACCAATAATGGCATAGCTGCTAAAGGCAATATCGATCGGAGGTATCATGCTGGTCATTTTATCGCCAACCATTGTCCAACGCATTTTTGGTCAGAGATTTGATTTCAAGTCTAAGTGAATGGGACTAGCATAGCAGGTGCTTATTTTGAGAAGTGGGGATTAGTTCTGTTAACTAGTCCTTTTGGACTAAATAAGATCGTCTCCCTGCCTGATGTTTTTCGCAGTAATTATCCTATAGTGTGTCATACCAATTTAATCAAAGAACAAATATTCGCTGGATCCGCGCCCCTGAACGAGTTGAACACTGCCCCAGAAAGCAAAACGATTGTCCTTGTCTCCCAACCGGGTATCGCACACAACGTTCTACTTAATTTGCTGCGCACATTGCCGCAGACCTCGGTTCATGAGGCTTACGGGGCACTATCTGCTTTTGAATTTATCGANNATGCATCGTTTTAACAATGACAACCCGCAATCATGAATCGATTCGAACATCTGGTGCAGATCAGATTCTTATGCAAGATACGTCACTCGCTGAGATGGAAAGGGCTATATTGGCTTGGTGAATGTAATTTTTAACAATCCTAACTTCGATGTTCCCTACGATGTTGCAGGGGAGAAGAAACAGAACCGTCAATTTTTAAGAGTGATAGATACAACGGACATCCACTTGGAGAAACAAAAATGAAAAGCAAACCCTTTACTATTGTGTTGTTCTTGTTGATTATGTTGTTAGTGGCAGCCTGCCAGGCGCAGGAGCCCGATGCAACGGCCACCGCAGAACCAGCTACACCGACGGAACAGTCCGTTCCAGCCACAGAGGAATCACAAGAACCTACCGCTGAACCAACTGAAATGGTTTCAGAAACGGACTCGAGAGAGCAGGGGTCATCGCCCAGCTTCGAACTGTTGGATGAATGCTTCGTCGAAATGCCAGAAGGTCTNNCTTTGGCGCCGGTGGCCCCGGTGGTTCACTCCTAGATTTCGCGGCACTTACAGCAGAATCAATTGCTGAGGATGACACCTCAGTTTACGCCCAATTACTGCAGGACCGAGATTTAGTTTTCTTTTCACAACGCGGTACCGCGTATTCGGAACCAGAGTTAACCTGTGGTGATGATACATTTGATACTTTCTATGAAGTTGCCGCCGATGGCGGAACCGCAGAAGAGCGGCACGAAACGCTCATAGAGACCTATAAAGGCTGTTATGATGAACTGAGAGATGCCGGGGTCGACCTTACGGCGTATACCAGCGTACAAAATGCGGCAGATGTCAACACCATTCGTGAGACATTGGGCTACGATCAAATCATCTACTATGGTGAGTCCTATGGCACATTGCTTGGGCAACATATTATGCGTGATTTCCCCGAGACAGTGACAGCCGCTATTTTGGACGGAACCATTCCCATCAGTGCGCCAACATGGCAAACAGATCTCGATGACAAATACCAACAATCATTGACGAATTTGCTTGACCTGTGTGCGGCAGACGAAGCGTGCAGCACGGCTTACCCCAATCTGGCAGACGATATCGAGGCTGTTTACCAGCAAATGGGCACCGATCCAGTAGATGTCACATTCTTGGACTCCATCGCCATCCCGATCGAGCCAAGCGTGTTAGCGGGCGCNNCAATCGCGTGCTTTCACCCGCTATTGCGCCCAGCTCAAGCGTCAACTTCTTCATGCATTATGCGATGGTCTGTTCAGAAGATCCTCCGACGGCCGTAGAAGATGCTTTTTCGTTGGATGATTTAGCCTACAGCATCATTCCCACATATATTGAAATGGATACGGAAGAGTATCTTCAGTTGTGTGCCTATTTGGGTTTGCCCATTTTGCCGGAGGAGACGGATGAGGTTGTTGCCAGCGACCTGCCCGTGCTGCGGCTGAGTGGTGCGCTTGATCCCATCACACCCGCTTTTGCGTCTGATGAAATGATGGCTTCACTGCCCAACAGCTTCTCATTCAATTTTCCTTATGGGGGGCACGTCCAATTCCTGAGCGGCAATCCATGTGCGCAAAACATGGTCAAGGCGTTTATCGATGACCCGACGACCGAACCAGACAGCAGTTGTATTGCCGATACGCTCCCGCTGCAATTTGTGCTGCCGGCAGGATCTGACGCAGCAAATGATCTTGGCATGTTAACCTCTGAATTCTGGCTATGGTCCTCGTTCACCAGCCCCGAAGAGTCGTTCGATGTCGAAATGCCAGAAGATTATCTGATCTTCTTTAATGAAGCNNGGCACGATGGTCTTTACCCCCGAAGAGTAATCAAAAGGTTCTTATTAAGTTTGCCAGTCTGTTTTTCTGAATGTTCTGCAGAGGCAGACTGGCAAAAGCAAATCATAACAACTTAGGAGATTTCCCATGTCACAAGAAAAAGAAATGCAAATTATCGCAGCAAATTTCGAAACAAAAGATGGGGCTAAAAACGCGCTGAAGGCCATAAAGAAGGCCAAGTTAGAACGCGGAGATGTGGCGGTCTTATCAAAGTCGGCCGATGGCAAAGTGAAAGTAAGCGAAACTGAGGAGTGGAGTGTTTTCGCTGCCTCATTTGGGGGCGCCGCTGGCGGTGCTATCCTCGTGGGAATTCTAGGGGGCATTGGTTTGGTGACGACGGTAGGCGCTATCGTTGGCGGCGTAATTGCTGGTGTCGTTGCCAATAAGATCGACCGCGGCTTCCCCAACGATCAACTAAAAGAAATGGCTCAGGCCTTGGAACCCGATCATTCCATGATCGTTGTCCTCACCGAGGCGGCTTCTGTTACAGCAGTGGAGCAAGCGTTGGCAGCGTCTGACGGTCAGCACATCAGCCATCCGATTAGTGCTGAACTGATAAATGAGGTAGGACAAGCGTTAGCAGATGCCGAGAAAGACGCCGCCGATACAGCGGCAGAGTCTGATGGGGTTGCTGCCTAGGGTTATCGAGTAGCAACTACATAGTCCAGACGAGGTCTGAGCTTGTCGAAGCTCGGTTCCGCCTTCGACAAGCTCAGGCTGCACCGGGAGTATCCGNNGAGTCCGTCCGCGCCCACTTTTTCCTTCTTCGTTACCCATCAGCCTAAATGTTAAAAGTTATCTCTGGAGTTAGAGTGTATTTGGGCGTGTTTTCTTCCACGGTTCACATCCATTTGACTGAGAACCCAGACATCTTAGCTGAGGATTTGGTAGACAACCCAACCGATAGGGCTACTAAAAAAGCTCAACATAGAGCAATAATTGCCGAGAAGCTATATCAGTAACGAGAGTTGACTATGAATGAAATCTGCCAGCAACTGTCGATATCTAGAGTTACATCTTATAATTATCTTCTATATCAGGGGTCAAGATCGGTAGCACGCAATGAAGCCCGATTATGCCACATATTTCCTAAGACCCACTGAGAAAGCCATATTGGCACATAAATTGAGACCCGGTGATCAATTTATGTCTCAATTGTGTACTTACTGAGACTTGTGGAAAGGAATTACGAATCCACAAACTGGCAGAATTGGATTGTTGCTGACGATCCAGCAAGGCATCAGTATCGACCGGCAAGTTTTTAGCCCCTGATGGCAAAAACTTGGAAAAAAGCCGTATCAAATAATTAGAGCGGCTAAATAGGC
>DOXE01000290.1 GCA_003519205.1 Chloroflexota bacterium | reverse complement strand
TCTTAAAAGCCCTAAATGAGGGGCAGAATCCCTTTTATACACGATTGCTTTACTATCCTGATGGCGTTTCCCTGATCACTCATAATATCGCCTGGCTCAATATCGCCTTCTGGATACCGTTGCAGGCCATTGTCGGCGGATTCGCAGCCACGAATCTAATCTACATCGGGCTATTTGCCTTCAATGGTTTTGCCATGTACCTGCTGATCCGCGATCTCATCGGCTCACAGCCCGCATCCTTCATTGGTGGCTTGATCTTCGCCTTTTGGCCCTTCCTAACATCACAAACAGGGCACCCGAACTCAATCATCGCCTTCTGGCTGCCCTTAGCCCTGCTTTTCCTTATACGTACGCTAGAGAATGGTCGGATTCGAGACGCCGTTTTGACCGGCATCTTTCTTGCCCTCGGCGGGATCGCCCGGTGGCAGTTGTTAATCGTCGGTAGCCTTTTATTTTTCTTATACCTGCTCTACAGATGCCTGACTGAGGCTCGATACCGAACCAAACGCACGCTGTCCCTTTTACTACTGACCGGCCTGGTGGCAATGATCCTGATGGCTCCCTTTGCCATCCCCGTCGTCGTTGCCCTACCAGAGATCACTCAATTTACTGAGTACGAGGAGCTCGTTCGAAGCACGAGCCAGGGGGCTGATGCCCTGGCTTATGTTGTGCCCAATCAGACACTCACGATTGGCGATGTCATATTGAACGACTTGCCCGATCGTCTTACGTTTGATAACGACCAAATGGAATACCTGGGTCTCACAGTATTGGGGCTGGCCATTTATGGCACTGTAAAACGATGGAAGTCGGCTCGATTTTGGTTCTTGATAGGCCTCCTCTACATTGTCCTGGCTTTGGGTCCTAGGCTCGAAATTGGTCAAGTATTTTATCCCCAGGTGCCCATGCCCTATCGGCTGATTGAGGATTGGATTTTCATCCGCATAATAGCTTTCCCCGATCGATTCAACACCTTTCTTGGTTTACCGGTGGCCATGTTGGCTGCCTTAGGAGTCGTTAGCCTTATTAACCAACGTGCCAATGGATGGAAAACGGCCGCCTTGGTAGCCGTCCTAGGATTGTTGATCCTGGTCGAGTATGCACTGTTGCCTTACCCGACTGCGGTTGGGCAGACGCCAGACTGGTATAACCAATTGGCTCAGGAGCCGGATCAATTCGCGATTTTAGATCTACCGATGGACCGGCAATTTCGTGACAAATTTTATATGCAATACCAGATCACCCATGGAAAGGCCTTAGTCGAAGGTCATGTCTCCCGTGTGAAGCCTGAGGCCAACGAATTTCTCGACAACTCACCCTTCCTAGCCCGGCTGCGAGAGGCCAACGTTATGGATCCGTGGCTGGGTGATGTCAGGCGTCAATTGCAGTCGCTGTCTGAAGTGGGAATTCGTTACCTGGTCTTGCACAAACGATTTGCTCGGCCGGAACAATTGGATCAGTGGCAAGAATGGTTGTCCTTTGAGCCAACCTACGAAGATGATGAACTGGTCGTATATCGGACCGACCCACGTTTGGGTGAGGATTACGAGATCAGCCAGGCTATGGGAGACCACGTAGGCCTTATACGGGCCAACGATGGACCTGAAAAGATAACCCAAGGCGACTTTTTATGGGTTACCGCCCACTGGGCTAGTGATGGTCAGCCCAGCCGCGATTACCAGGCTTGCGCCACGTTAATTGACGAGAAGGGCAAGGCGGCCGAGATGGAATGCCAACCACTCATCAAGGAATTATCGACTTCCCAATGGACCGCCGATGAAGTGGTGAAAGGTGGCGCGATCCTGCAGCCGGATCCCTTTATGGCTCCTGGCACTTACTCGCGCACATTATCGCTGGTGGATGAGCAAACTGGCGCCATCTTAGGCCGGCCTCTCTTCCTTGGATCCGTTGAGATTGAAGCCTTGCCACGCAACTATGAGGTCCCCGATCCAAAGGAACCACTTAATGCCCGTTGGGCCGATGAGATAAGCCTGCCTGGTTATGATCTCCAAGAATCTGACACATCACTCTCGTTGACGCTCTATTGGCAGGCCTTGAAACGGTCGCCATCCTTCTACAAGATCTTTGCCCATGTCATCGATCAAGCAACCGGCACTGTGGCGGCCCAGGTAGATACGGTGCCGCGTAATTGGAGCTATCCCACCACCTGGTGGGATAGGGGTGAAGTCGTCGAAGATACACTCGACATTGATCTAGAAGGTTTACCCCCTGGCCAATACCGTTTGCAGATTGGCCTCTACGACCCTGACACAGGTGAGCGGGTTGCGGTATTCTCAGCCGATGGCCGGCCCTATCCCGATAACGCCGTTCCACTATCTTTATTGGAGAGATAATTTTTTTCCTTTCCCCGGTCTTACGTTTATAATCAATCCTGGACGTGGGCATCATCTTCTCTTGGCCGCGGAATTGGCTTTTTCGAAATCCACAGGAGGTGGGGCATGAAGATCGAATACGGCATTATAGTTCCTTTAGGTTATGGTAAATACTTTAAATCTGATAGCATCATCGGACTGGAGCCTATTGAGGAAGATCGAGGGCCGGGCCGGCGCACCTGGGTCTATGTCGAAGGGCAACATAATCCCATCATCGCTTCCCGATCGGATGGCGCGATTTTACGCGACCTGGTCGAATCACCCGGCGAAATCACTCGGGTCCGCGAACAGCGCCAGTTGCTGGCCGATATCCTGGATACCATCGAGGGTATTGATCCCATGTTACGCTCTATCATTCGTGAACAAGGCAATTGGAATCTGGACTTGCTGGAAGAACGCATCAACGACTTGCTGAGTGAAGATGGTTATTGATCTTCTATTTGTTTTCAAGTCATTTAGGAAAAAAAGCCTGTTGGTCTCAACACCGGTTTCTACCAAAGTTGGAGACTTAGTCGTAGAATGACGGCGATTCCCAGATTCAGGAGCAGAAAATGAAACTTGGCAAAGCCGTTCAAATTAACATTGGGGTTTCCGATTTGGAGAAATCCTTGGCCTTTTACATGCAGCTTGGATTTCAGCAGATAGATGAAAGCACCGAGCCTTACCCCTGGGCCAGGCTAACCGACGGCCAAAATCTGGTCCTTTTAAACCAGGACGGCAATATTTACATCGGCCTGGTCTATTTTTCTAAGGATGCTGCCCGGCGAATAACCAGATTGGAGGGCAAGGGATTTGAATTTGTGCAACGGCGGGAGCAGGACGGCCAGCTTTTCATGGCTATCTTCGTCGGGCCAGGGGGGTTGGTTGTCGGCCTCATCAACCACGATCCGGCCGAGATGCCTGAACCTTCAGGTCTGCCCAAATCCAGATGTGGTACCTTCGGCGAATTCGCCATATCTGTCGACGATTTCCAAAGTGCGGCCGAATTCTGGGGCGAATTGGGATTCACAAACCTGCACGAGAGCCATGATCCTTATCCTTGGGGGATCCTGAGCGACGAAATGATGGTGTTGGGTTTGCATCAGACCGGTGAAAATGGAGAATTTGCTTTCAGTGGCCCAGCGATAACCTACTTCGCCCGCGATATGGCCGATCGCATCGCTGGTTTGAAACAAGATGGCATTACCTTTGCCAACGAAATGCCAGACGAAAATGGGCTGGTGAATAATGCTACCTTGCGCGGTCCAGACGGCGAGTTGTTTTTTCTCTTCGAGGGCGAGATCTAACCGGAGAGTTATTGTGTTACTTGCCTTGTTTGAATCAATGCGGCCGCGCCAATGGTTGAAGAATGGCCTGGTCTTTGCACCATTATTCTTCGACGGTAAGGTAACCGATCCTTACAGCGTTGCCCGGACGACAGCTGCCTTTATCCTTCTTTGTTTGATGTCAGGTGCCGTTTACATCATGAACGATCTGAAAGACGTTGACGGTGACCGGCAGCACCCAAAGAAGAAGGATCGCCCGCTGGCTTCGGGCAAGTTGAGCCCGACCGTGGCTGCAGTAGCAGCCTTACTATTCGTTGTCATCAGCCTCGTAGGTGGTTTTTTCCTATCATCGGCTCTAGGTTGGGTGTTGGCGGCTTATTTTGTCATTCAAGTGGCCTATACATTTTATTTGAAGAATGTTGTCCTGGTGGATGTGATGGTGCTTGCCGCTGGCTTCATCCTACGCGTAGCGGCCGGGGTAGCCGTCATCAACGTGGAGCGTTTTTCGCCCTGGCTATACGTCTGTACCGGATTGCTGGCCCTATTCTTGGTACTTGGTAAGCGCCGCCACGAGCTCAATTTACTCGGCCATGAAGCCGATAACCACCGGACNNTACCACCTAATAACTTGATGATGCTGACCATTCCCTTCGTGCTTTATGCAGTATTTCGTTATCTATATCTGATCCACGTGCGGCATGAGGGTGGCGCGCCAGAAGAGATATTCTTGCGGGATCGGGCGATGCAAGTCTCGCTCATCCTGTGGGCGATTGTCGTGTTTTTTGTTCTTTACATCATCGTCTAGAGCATATGCCGGCAACGACCGCCACTGCACCTGGTAAGATCATCCTTTTTGGGGAGCATGCAGTTGTCTATGGCCGGCCGGCGATTGCTGCCCCAGTTACACAGGTGCGCGCCGAGGCTATCGTCGAAGATGGGGAATGGGCTGGGATCAGGCTTCATGCTCCAGATTTAGGCCGCGATTATTGGCTGTCCGAGGCACTAGAGGATGATCCCTATGCACGAGCTGTACTCCTGGTAGCCGAAACGACCGGGCTGGATCCTTTGCCAAACCTGTCCATCACCGTGCGCAGCAATATCCCGATTGCCAGTGGGCTGGGCAGTGGCGCAGCAATGGCTGCGGCCGTCATCCGAGCGCTAACCCGGCATTTAGGTTACTTGAACCAAACCACGGACGAGCAAGTCTCAGCTCTAACTTACCAGGTCGAGAAGTTGCTCCATGGAACTCCCAGCGGCATAGACAACACGGTTGTTGCTTACGAACGGCCGGTTTTTTTCGTGCGCCAGCAACCCATTAACCGAATCGAAACTTTATCCGTGAAGGGTCCNNGCAGAGCCACGACGATTTGAGCAACTATTCGATCACTGCGGCCGGGTAGCCCAAGTAGCCCGGCGGGCTCTGGAAAACGGTGATGTTGGGCGACTTGGCCAGCTTATGGTCGAGAATCAGAACTATTTGCGAGAAATGACCGTTTCTTCCCCAGAATTGGAAAGGTTGATCGGAACAGCCATGGCTACCGGGGCAATAGGGGCTAAGTTAAGTGGTGCAGGCCGGGGCGGGAATATGATCGCTCTAGTCGAGGAAGAAGTTGAGGCAGCCGTTCGCGCCGCTTTGGTGTCAGCTGGGGCGACAAACGTTCTGACCAGCGTTCTGACTTGAGTTGTCTACCGGATCACTCAGGATTCGGCTATCATAAGGCACAACAAAAAAGCCAGCCAAAGCTGGCTGGCTTTTGTTACGAAATACAATATCTGATTGTGGTGAATGATCAAGCACTCTTTGCGTATGTTTTTAGGCAACGAGCGCAAATGTTCTTACGTACCTTGCGGCCATTTTCGTAGAAAGTAGCTTTCTGGATATTTGGTTTGAATTGTCGCTTGCTATGTTTCATAGAAAAGCTAACATTGTGCCCGAACTGGGGCTTCTTGCCACATACTTCGCATTTAGCCATAATCACACCTCAATCAGACAAATAAAAAGCGACCAATTAGTGGCCGCTCGATTTTATATCGAACAAGTTTAGGTATTATATGGATGTGGTCTGCTTCGTGCAAGAGCCAGGAGAAGCAAGATGTCCAAAGATGAAGGTTCATTCGGAAGGATAGATATTTCCAAGGCTGCTGTGGCAACCATTGCCAATCGAGCAGTTAACCAGTGTTACGGTGTGGTCGGTATGGCCAATAAAAACTTCGTCAACGGGATCTCAAACATCCTGTCCCGTGATAGCCGGCGCGGTATTGATGTTACCATTGAAGAAGAGGAGATCGTCATCGATGTCTACGTCATCGTCGAATACGGTACCCGAATTCGCGTGGTCGCCGAGAGCATTCAAAATACGGTGAAATTCCACGTAGAGAAGGCCATTGGGATACCGGTGCGGGCAGTTAATGTATTTGTGCACGGGCTTCGGCTAAGCGACGGAAGATCTTAACTGAGGAGGAATATCGCTTGTGAAACAGGAGAGCGTGGCTCGACCTTCGTCGTTGGCTGCTAAAGAAAAGTGGTTGTCCTGTAACGGCCAGCAATTACGTAAATTGACTCAAGCTGGTTTGGCGACGCTGGAAGAGAACCATCGAAAAGTTAACGATCTGAACGTATTCCCTGTACCCGATGGTGATACTGGTACGAATATGTTACTGACCATGAGGTCTGCCTACGAACGGATACAAGACAGCCAAGAGCTTCACGTTGGTAAACTGGCTCAGGAAATTTCCCATGGAGCTCTCATGGGCGCTCGGGGCAATTCTGGAGTCATCCTAAGCCAAATCTGGCGCGGTTTGGCCAGCAGCCTTAAAGAAAAGGGGACGTTCGATGCCACGGATCTGGCGGCCGCATTGCGAGAAGCTTCAGACACGGCATATAAAGGCGTCATGCGGCCAGTCGAAGGGACGATCCTGACAGTTATCCGAGAAGGTGCGGAAGAGGCAGAAGAAACAGTTGGAAAGAGCCGGGACCTGCGCTTTTTATTGGCCCGTGTTGTCGAACGGTGCCAGCAGGCCCTGGCCCGTACGCCAGAGATGTTGCCAGTATTGAAACAAGCTGGGGTAGTGGATGCTGGCGGCCAAGGATTAGTATATATCCTCGATGGAATGTTGCGTTACGTACACGGCGAAATCCCTGTCCAGGTTGGCGAATTGCTGGTGAGTGAAGTGCCAGCCCAGGTTAAGGCGGCTCCGGCAGAAGGCCTGGAAAACCCATATGATGTCCAATATATCTTGATGGGCAAGAACCTTGATCTGTTGGATGTTCAAAAAACGATCGATGCCATGGGTGATTCGACGGTGATTGTGGGAGATGAAAATACGATTAAGGTTCACGTACACGTGAAAGATCCGGGCATACCGATCAGCTATGGCATTAGCCTGGGTAAGATTACCGACGTAGTCGTTGAAAATATGCAGTTGCAAATGGAAGATATCATTGGCCAGGTGCAGCCAAAACAGGTCGAAAAGGCCGAACCAATAATCGACTTGGCCCCGGGCCAGATAGGTGTCGTCGCCGTCGCTGCCGGTGATGGCCTGGCTCAGATATTCAGAAGCCTGGGTGTTTCCGGCATTGTCAATGGTGGTCAGAGTAATAATCCCAGCACTGAGGAGATTTTCCAGGTAGTTGAACAGGTACCGGCCGACAAAGTCATCATCCTACCCAATAACAAAAATATCATTTTGGCCGCTGAGGCTGTGCGAGACCTAAGCAGCAAGCACATAGCTGTGGTGCCGACCCGTACTGCTCCCCAAGGGATTAGCGCGATCTTATCCCTGAATCGCGAGGACGAGATGCAGGATGCAGTCACAGCAATGATGGACGCTTGCGATCAAGTCGCCAGCGGCGAGATCGCTGTTGCGACCCGGTCGGTTATTTTAGATGGTGTAGACGTTAAAGAAGGGCAGATCAT
>DOXE01000357.1 GCA_003519205.1 Chloroflexota bacterium | reverse complement strand
TCATGCCAGGTAGAAGTTGCCAAGCAGAGTTTTAGGTTAAGAGGCAGTGGATATTGGCAGGGATTTATCGTCGTCCCCAGAGATGTTACTGGACCCGTCTGTGCAGTGGCACACTTTGGTTCACCGGGTGAAGATAACTGGCGTGAAACCCAAGTATTATTAGATATCCTTCCGGCCGAAGATCCAACGGCATTGGACGTACATATCGGTAACCCACCACCCGATAGCCTTCTGATCCCGGGAAAACCCCTCTTACTCTACGGTACAGCTTACAACGCTCCAGATAAAATCGTAACGGTCAGCATACTACTAGAAAACGGTCGCCTATTAACTGAGGGAGTGGCCGAGGTTAATGATTTTGGTTATTGGGAATTGGAGCTGTTTATTCCGGACGAGATCGATGGCCTAGCCCAGATAGAAGCCAGCATAGGTCAACGTGATAGCGATGAATTCGCTCAGCATGAAACCAAGGTCAACATCGGGACTGTCCAATAAGGAAAAAGGATGAGTGATATGACACGATACCAGGGTCTGCTCATTGGTGTATGGCTCAGTTTTCTCCTGCTCATCGCCGCTGTATTGTCACCACGATCCACCCACGATTTGCAGGCAGCACCCCAGAACCAAGGGGGAAATCTCATCCAAAATCCAGGATTCGAAGGCAATTTTAGCGCTTGGAGCGGCATCCCAGAGGTCCAGGTCGCCTCCAATTGGACTCCATGGTGGTGGGATAACCCTGGACATGATCCCCCATATTTCCGGCCGGAATACAAACGCGCCCTTGCTTCCGTCTTTCCAAAGAGAGTCTTGAGTGGTTCATCAGCCCAACAATGGTTCACTTTTCATGCCTCTCACCTGGCTGGGATGTATCAGCAAGTTTTTAATGTTACGCCAAACCAACGTTATCGGTTCACAATTTTTGCCCAGGTCTGGTCATCGACTGAAGATGAACCAAATAACTCAGTTCTGCCAGCTAACCCTCACCTGCAAATAGGAATAGATCCAACCGGCAACTGGGATCCTGGTTCGCCAGACATCGTTTGGTCACCTGAAGCCTCGATGGCGAGCATCATCGACCAATGGGGGATGTTATCCGTCGAGGCGACAGCAATAAACGATGCCGTCACGGTTTATATGCGGACCAATCCCGAATTTGCCAACAAACACAACGATATGTATTGGGATCAAGCCAGCCTGGAAGTAATTGGCCCGCCTGAACCCACGCCTATCCCGCCAACCGATACACCTGGTCCAGCAACAAATACCCCTGAAGCGACAAACACCCCCGTGGCGACAAACACTCCCATGGCGACGAACACCTTGCCACCAACGAACACAGCCCTACCCAGCAACACACCCACCTCTGAGCCTGAACCATCGGCGACGGCCGAACCAACAGAAACCCACACGCCAACCGCATCGCCTGTACCGGCGACAGACACGCCGACTATCCTACCAACCAACACAGTCGAACCGACGAGTACTCCCCAAAACACCGAAGTCGCCGCTCTCCCTCCGACGGTTACGGACGCCATTAGCCAAGAGTCGGGTGACACAGCGGCCGAAGATAATCCTTCTTGGTTTTCGGTCGTGTTGTTGGTGGCGATCGGCTTGCTAATTATTCTATTGGTTATCCTATTAGTGGTCGTTCTTCGCCAACGGCGACAATACTAACAAGACGGTTTTTTTAGGTTGCCACCGCTCCTAAATGTCCGTATTCGTCAAGGTAATCTTGCATTGAAGCTTCGACTACTTGTAAAGCGTGAGCCCGGTCAATAGTTTCTTTTATTATGACTTGTGAATCAATTCCCGGTAGGAGCTTGTAGGTCGCAAAATAATGGCGCACCCTCTCGATGAGTCCGGCTGGAAGATCGGAGACATCTTCAACCTTGGCCCAAAAACTGTCTTTTTCCAAAATGGCTATGATCTTATCGTCGGATTCGCCGCCATCGATCATTCTTACCCCGCCAACTACACGAGCTCTCAGGATTACTTCGGGATGCATGATCGGTCGTTCACTGACCACTAAAATGTCAAGGGGGTCACCATCAGAGCGATTGACTTCNNGGGGGGATCTGGCCCAACCTCGAGCCCGTGCCAGGGATGAGGTCGCCAGCGATAGTAAGGTTTCATAGGCATAGTTGTGATTCCTCCAGATAAAAGTCTTCCAATCGACCGCTCATCGCCGCTATCACTCTATCCGGCCGACAGGCATCAAATAAAGTGGGTGTTCACCCACATCCAAATTCATTAATTCTCGTAACGATTGGTCGTCAAATGCGCCGACCACTACCGTGCCCAGGCCTAAAGCAACTGCCTGTAGATAAACGTTTTGGGCAGCATGACCAGTTTCGATGTGCACGTAGCGAACTCCTCGTTCGCCATACCTTTGAGTCGTTCGTTCGTAGACGCCAGTGAATACGATCACGGCCGCAGCATCCCTTACACTCTCCTGATCCAAAGCCGCCTCACTAAATGCATTCTGGGGGGCATCTTGTTTCAAGAGGATCAAGTCGTGCTCGTGCGGCCGGTATTGGTAAAGGCCTGGGGTTAGTCCATCGACGTTCCCGGCAACCAGATATATTTCTAAGGGGTAAGTGGCCCCAGCCGAAGGGGCAGCCCTTTTGTCGCTAGCCTCGTCCGTGATCCCCTGGGCAGCCCAAAGCAATTGAGCGATCTCGAATAGAGTTAATGGTTTATTGACATAATCCCGAATTGACCTTCTTTGATTGATGGCTTTTTCAACTGACATATCACCATCCAGAACAACTTCTGGTAATTTTACCAAAGATAACGCGGCCGAACTGGGATCTCCTTGTTGGCTTTCTTGTTGCCACATACACGATACTCCCAAAAACCAAATGCCGATAATAGTCAATGTGAAAGTTATCACCTTCTTCATTGCTCTCCCTCCATGAAAGCCACTGTCATCCTATCACAAGTAGTGTAGTCGTGTCAGGTGTCAATCGTCACTTCAGGGAAATCGGTTGACAATCAAACTTGGATTTCCTACTATAAAAACGCTTGGTTGAAATCAAATATCGACCAGTTCCTTTTGATTTTGGTTGGTTTGAGGATGGCTCGCGAGATTCGCTTAAGGATAAATGACGAGAGCTGTCAGGCTTGTCGCAGGTGCCTGGCAGTAAAGGTC
>DOXE01000530.1 GCA_003519205.1 Chloroflexota bacterium | reverse complement strand
GTCTGGCAGATCCACTATCACCTTACGGTCGAAACGGCCGGGACGGAGCAACGCCGGGTCCAAGACGTCTGGCCGGTTTGTGGCAGCAATGACGATGATATTCGTTTCATTGGAGAAGCCATCCATTTCCACCAGGATCTGGTTAAGGGTCTGCTCACGTTCGTCGTGACCACCACCAAGCCCGGCACCACGTTGCCGGCCGACTGCATCGATCTCATCTACAAATACGATGGCCGGAGCATGTTGTTTTGCCTTATTNNCGCACACGGCTCGCCCCAACGCCCACGAACATTTCTACGAACTCAGATCCAGAAATATGAAAGAAGGGCACACCGGCTTCGCCAGCGATCGCCCGAGCGAGAAGGGTCTTGCCCGTTCCCGGAGGACCGACCATGAGAACACCCTTTGGTATTCGAGCGCCAACCTGGATAAAGCGTTCAGGCTCGCGGAGAAACTGGACAAGTTCCTGGACCTCCTCTTTGGCTTCTTCAACACCAGCCACATCATCGAAAGTAACTGTTGGCTTATCCGCACCGCTCAGATTTCGCGCTTTGCTACGGCCGAAATTAAAAATGCTATTCCCACCACCTTGCATCTGTCGAAAGCTGCGGCTGAAAATCCAGATCAGCAACAACACCGGACCCAACGAAATGGCAATTGTTAGAACGGTATTCCAGGTCGATGGATCTTCGAATTGGATATCGGTTTGATTAAGGGCCTCTTCGGTTACGCCTAAGTTTCGGAATTGCTCGAGGATACTGCCTTCTTCTTTCACCGAACTTTGGCTAGTACCATCTTCATTAGTAACCGTTACCCGATTGCCACTAACTTCAACGGTCTCAACTTCACCGTTCTCAATCATGTGAGCAACGTCGGTTAGGGGTATGTCCTCCGGACCTGAAAAACGCCCATTTAGCCAGAGTTGCAAACCCAGGATAACAGCCAAGATAGCAATGATCCACACCCAGGTCGGAATTGAAAATCGTGGGCCAGAGGGTTGTTCGTCCATATTATTACACTCTCAATAGAAATATTTCGCTTAAAAATACAAGTCGGGTCGATCACTTATTATTTCATCGACCACTTGTTATTATCTTTGTTATTTATCAGAAAACTATTAGTTTATCATAAAGCATTCATGATTGAGGGGGCTTTATGTGTTAAGAATCAACCTGTCAGTGCTGTGACTTGTTGATCGGCCCGATAGCTGCTGCGCACCAATGGACCACTTTCAACCCACCTGAATCCTAAATCTGATCCGATATCCCGTAGCTCATCGAATTCTTCCGGAAGATAGTAACGATGGATTGGAAGATGTTTTCTGCTGGGCTGTAAATATTGGCCAATGGTGAGGATGTCCACCTCTAACGCAGCCAAATCTCGCATGACATCGACAACTTCACTGACAGTTTCTCCAAGACCAAGCATGATACCTGACTTCGTCAACACATTGGCGTTCATTTCCTTAGCCTTACCCAACGTCGCCAGAGCCCATTCATAGTGGTCTTGCGGTTGCACAGTCCTAAATAAACGGGGAACCGTCTCCACATTATGGTTTAAAATATCTGGTTTCGCATCCATTACGATTCTGAGAGCAGCTTCACTCCCTTTAAAATCTGGGATTAAAACTTCCACCGAACAGCCAGGGTTTAGCTCTCGAACTCTATGGATACACAGGGCAAAAATCGGTGCGCCGCCATCTTTTCGTTCATCTCGATTAACCGAGGTAATGACCACATGCCTTAAGTTCATCGCCTTCACAGCCTGGGCTACTCTTTCTGGTTCGGTCCAATCGATTGGCAACGGGCGACCTGTCTTCACATCACAGAACCCACAACTCCTGGTGCAGATATCTCCCAGGATAAGGAAGGTTGCCGTTCCTTGGCTCCAACAATCGCCGATATTAGGGCAACGCGCTTCTTCACAAACAGTGTGTAATTGTTTGCTGCGCATTAGTTTCTTTAGAAAATCATAGTTCTCCCCACTGCGGAGAGATACAGTGATCCAATCAGGCCTACGCTGCGGTCGCTGGTTATATGAAGATTTTGCTATTACATCATCGAGATGAATCATCATACACTAATCAAACCTAAGGGAGTAATCTGCATACAAGCACTATTTTAGTCGCTAAAAATGCCGGCCGTTATCGTTGAAAAAGATTCGCTAGCTTAACAAAGTGCATGTTGCTTATCGCCCATTCTACGACGAAACCCATACAGCGCCAAACGGCTTATTACTGATTTCTCTGAGTAACAACGCAATAGAATGGGTACTATTTGCCAATTGCGTCTGGTGCTTTGTCAGGTACAATATCGACATAATGACATCCCGACCAAGCGGCTCTAGGATAAAAAACGAAACGCCGTTCATCTTGAAGGTGCTTCGTCGCAATGTCTCGATTGTCGCATTTCTCGTGGTTGCTATGTCAGGGATGATCGCCGTTTATTGGTATTTCAATCCGAACCCAGCCAGCGTCGAAGCAGTTACTGGGGCAGTTGCGGCCGAAAGTCGTGACTTTTTTGATCCTGATGCACCCTTGGCCCCTATCCTTAAACCAGTCAAGCCTGTACCTGTTACTCAGCGAACACAACAAAGCCCCCCACCCTTGAGAATTGGATTGATCGCAGGTCATAGGGGAAACGACAGCGGAACAGAATGTGAAGATGGGCTAACTGAGGTTGAGATTACCTCTGATTTGGTTGAAAAACTTGCCACCGTTTTACGGGAGTCCGGCATTCGAATAGATTCTCTCGACGAATTTGATCCGCGCCTTAACAACTATTTTGCGACGGCACTGATGTCCATTCATGTAGACTCTTGCGACTATGTCAACGATTTGGCAACCGGTTTTAAGATTTCTGGTTCCCCATATACTGATTCCAGCCAATTCTCGATTTGCGTTCAGCAAGCCTATGTCGAAGCAACCAATCTGCCATACCATCCAAATAGCATCACTCCGCATATGGCAGACTATCACGCCTTTAGGGAGATCAGCCCAGGAACTCCTGCTTTAATTATCGAGGTCGGATTTTTGCACCTCGATCGCGATCGCTTGGTTAATGATTCGGAAGATGTCGTAAATGGGCTGGCTGATGGCATATTATGCTATTTGGAGGAGGTGCGTTGAGCGGACGCCAGGCCGCTTCGTATGGCGGATCTATCAGTCGGCCGGTATTTATCGCTGTTTTGTTTGGAGTAATTGGTTTGGTGGTCGTCTCGATGGTTGTCATCACCCTTTTCGCCTGGAGCCAATGGTTAGAAGGCTGGCCGATACTGCAACGAAATGACCCAATTTCAATTGCCTTTGCTGAATCAAGCTCTGACCTGTCACAACGGGCNNATAGAGACAACTCCTGTTCCTACCTATAGGCCGCTTGAGCCAAAAGTTATCCTTGCTGGTTCGGTGACGGGGCGATCCAGGTGGACGCCTACCCCTTTGCCGACTAATACGCCAATACCCACCCCATCCCCCATGCCAACTTTTGTAAGTGAAGTTGCCTCCGGTGCTTTGCAACCAGCAGGATTGCGCCCAGGAGAGAAGTGGATAGATGTAAACGTCAGTACGCAAACTCTGGTTGCTTTTGAAGGGAGCGCTCCAGTCTACAATTCCCTGGTGTCGACAGGCACCGCCCAACATCCAACGGTTACTGGCCAATTTAGGATTTGGTTGCGATTTCAGTCACAGGATATGAATGGCTATCGATTGGGTTATGATTATTACTTAAAAGGCGTTCCATACGTCCAGTACTTCTATGAAGATTATGCGCTCCATGGCACATTTTGGCACAATAATTTTGGCACCCCCATGAGCCATGGTTGTGTTAATCTATCACCAACTGATGCCGAATGGCTTTATCATTGGGCTGATTATGGCACACTAGTAAACATCCATAAATGATCGAGTCAAGGCTTGCTAACTTCTAGTGAAGAAGGGAGGAGCAAAATGCCATTAGATATCGTTATTGGAACCCAATGGGGTGATGAGGGAAAGGGTCACATTACCGATAGGTTGGCTGGGGAAGCAGATTTCGTAGCCAGGTTCAGTGGGGGGGATAATGCTGGACACACAGTCGCCATCGGCGATGAAATCTATAAATTACACTTGGTTCCATCGGGTATCATTCATTCACACCTGACCTGCGTAATCGGAAACGGCGTTGTCATTAATCCCTCTGTCTTACTCCGTGAAATCGACGAGTTGAAAACAAGGGGCGTGGAAATCACTCCTCAGCGATTACGGGTAAGTGACAGAGCCCATCTCATCACTCCGGGTCACATAGCNNCAACGAGGAATTGGCCCGGCTTACACCGATAAAGCAGCGCGAAGTGGACTACGTGCTGGACTGCTTGCCGATCCAGACGACCTAGCGCAACGGATCGCAGCACACATCGAAGCAAAAAACCAGGAATTGGGGCGATTGACCGGTTCTCCTACGCTTAACACAAATGAAATAGTCAACCAGTTTTTGGAATATTCCCACCAGCTTATGGCCTATTTGGCTGATACCCCGGCCATGCTAAATCAGGCCATTTTAAATGGCAAAANNGCTAAAGCCTTCACCAGCCGTGTAGGCAGTGGACCACTGCCTAGCGAACTGAGTGGTGATGTAGCCACCAGGCTTCGAGGAACTGGTGAAATGCCCTGGGATGAATTTGGGACGACGACCGGCCGGCCACGGCGAGTTGGTTGGTTGGATCTGGTGATCCTTCGTTATGCCGCTCAGATCAACGGCCTCACCGAATTAGCCTTGACCAAGTTGGATATACTCAGCGGCTTGCCTGAATTACCCATCTGTGTGGCCTATGACCTAGATGGTGAACGAATTGATTCTCTTCCGGCAGATTTAAAGGCATTGGCCAAGTGCCGTCCTGTTTACACATCAATTGAGGGTTGGAACGAGGATATCACAGGGGCACGAGTCATCGATGATCTGCCATTTAATGCCCGTCGCTATATTGATTTCGTGGCCGAAAATGTTGGAGTTCCGATTCATCTCGTGTCAATCGGCCCCGGCCGCGAGCAGATCATATCTTACTAAGACAAAATTAGATTTCCCACTCGTAATGGACCATATAACTCAAATAGGGTTGTCCTTGCCAGAACTCAACTCCCATAACCCAAGTGCCCCAATCCAATTCAAATTCATCCGGACCTGCCGGCCGGAAGAACGAATAATAATTGGTGCCTTCGTAACTCGTTGGAAGCTGAACTAACCCGGCCGTCCCACCATGAAGGATCTCATCGCAACCACGTTCAGAGTGAGCCTTCAGATTCCGCTCAAGAAGTGGAAGAATTACCTCGGAAAAAGTGCCTTCTATTGGATCACCGCTACCGTCGGCAATGCCCCAAGAATAACTCTCCTCGCTCTCAAATAGGCTAGCGACCTCATCCTTATTAAAAATAACCTCCGGATTCCACCAATGCCTGCGGAATCGCAAGGACCTTCCTTCGGCAACAAGTTGGCTGAACTCATCGCCATCCTCATTGACTAAGGCTTCAAAGGCCGCATCAACCAGCTTCTCGACATCTTCATCATTGCAAAAATCCTCTCGAGAAATAAGTTCAGTCAAGAATCGACTATTAACCCAACCAGAAACTTCTTCGTACTCGACAGGCACCCATAATGAATCGATTTCTACTTGTCCTTCCCCAGTGATCTTCACACCTCTGGTACCTGGTCGAATTTCACCCACGATGTCGAACTCTACTCCAGGGCCATTTCTAATGTTTAGGACGTCATCTTCCTCTACGAACACGACGCGGTATTCAATGGCGATCGTATCGGTAGCTTCACCAATGGGCATATCTGTAGTGGGTGATGTTTCTATCCCCTCCCCCTCGCCCTCCGTAGGCGGACTATCTGCTTCCTGTTGGATATCCGGCGAGGGTGATTTAATGGCCTCCAAACTTTCAGCGTCTTGTTCGGATTCTTCGGCATTTGTTATTGGCGACGCCTTCGGCGTCGGAACTTTGATTGATTCATCTGAAGGTGATCTTATATCGGGTAAGCAAGCAACCAAGGTTAGAATCGTCAGGCCAGTCGAAAACAAAAAAATCCAACGCCATAATTTAAATAACATGATTATCTCCGGTAAAACGTGGATAAATGATCCAAACAAAATAAACCAATCAAGCGAATCTCTAACACAGATATTCTGTGATTAGCATCACGGTAATATTCAAACGAAGATGAAATCACATATATAACTTAGGACGATAGCACCCATAGAATTGTTCCGCCAAAAGCTTTCTTATTCTCTAATTTTATGGTAAGCTACACTTGCGTTCTAGTAGTGCAACAATTGAATCTTAAAGGAGTAGAGTCAATGAAGGTCCAGTCGTTTCCTAAATTTTGGGTTGTCCTTGTATTGCTTATCTTCATGTTGAGTCTTCCCGGTCAGGTTTTAGCCAAGGCATTACAAGAACCAAGTTCCCGAGGGATACCTTCCCTCTCCATCAATTACACTGCACAAGATCCTAAAGAACCGGTTGGTGTGGTCAACACCGGTGCTTTAAACGTGCGGTCAGGACCAGGAGTAGAATCGAGCAAAGTCATCGTCATTTACAAAGGGCAGGTCGTGGCCTTGCTAGGTCGGTGGGCAACGAACAATTGGGTCAAGGTACGATTGTACAGTGGTGTAGAGGGATGGGTTAATTCTATTTACCTTACCACCAGCGTGCCTGTTAGCCAGCTACCGGTAATAGGCGGCACGCCGCCCCCAGTAATACCAACTCCACCGGAATCACTACCTTCAGCTACGGCCATTGTTACCACGGGTATCTTAAACGTTCGATCCGGTCCGAGTATCTCCTTTGGTGTTGTGGACACAGTCAAGCAAGGCCAGCAGCTGGTCCTTTTTGGGCGTAATCAAAGTGCAACTTGGGTCAAGGTTCGCACACCAGGCAATACCGAAGGTTGGGTCAATGCAAGGTTGGTTCAATCCAGCGTCGCCGTTGGTTCCCTGCCAGTATTCGATAGCCCACTAACCTCACCATCGGCCGTGGTCACAACAGGTGCGGTAAACGTTCGATCAGGTCCTGGTTTTGATTTTGGCG
>DOXE01000335.1 GCA_003519205.1 Chloroflexota bacterium | reverse complement strand
ACGTCGGGATTTAGCCACTCGCCGAAGGTGAACATCACGTCGTCGGCCGTCAGCTCTTGGCCGTTGTTGAAGGTGATGCCCTCCTTCAGGAAAAGGTCCCAGGTCAAGACGTCCTCGCTGGCTTCCCACCTGTCGAGCAAATAAGGCCGGGTGATGTTATCTGGGCCAGTCTCGGTTAGATATTCATTGATCTGGCGGACGATATTTGCCCCTTCAACCCAGGACAGGCGAGCTGGATGGTCCAGTAATTGTAACTGCATTGACTTGGTCAGCGTCCCGCCGCGCTGAGGGCCGGTGGCAGCGGCCTCTTCAGCTGGTGCTTCTTCAGCCGGCGCTTCTTCGGCCGGTGCTTCTTCAACAGGCGCTTCGGTGGCAGTGCCGCCTGCGCCGCAAGCCGCGGCAAAGGTAGCAACGCCAGCCGACATGCCTAACAAGGTTGAGATGCGGACGAATTCGCGACGGGTGATGCGGCCCTGTTCTAGCTTCTCATAGGCATCAGGGATGATAGGATGGATGGCCTCCATCTGTTTCTTGGTAACTCGTGGTTTTTCCATTGGTTCTCCTCCATATAGGTGATAGCCGATAGAAGTACGGCTGGAGTTAGAAATTGGATTGGGCTTGTATCCCACCAATTCGACTCCAACACTCGGACAATTTGAAAATTTAATAAGGCTTATCTTGTATGAATATCACCTCCTTTAGGTATGCGAACTGGACTCTAGAGCAATCTTAAGGTTTATCATTTGCTCAGCAATATCGTGAGCCACGAAGAGGGAAACGACAGGATAAATAATAATGAGGCATCGATTATTGTCAACTTTGGGAGATGCTG
Source organism: Chloroflexota bacterium (assembly GCA_003519205.1). Taxonomy (GTDB): domain Bacteria; phylum Chloroflexota; class Anaerolineae; order Promineifilales; family Promineifilaceae; genus UBA11865. The sequence continues at coordinate 8,517 of DOXE01000335.1, read as the reverse complement.
CTTTTCGTCTAAGAATCCCCACTCTTTGACCCTCTTAATCAGATTTGATGCCGGGAAACTTACGTCAGAAACTTTTCGACGCTTTATTATAACAGAAAATCGTGTATTATTATAATAATTGGTTATTCAATTGATCAATAAAGTATTTGAATCAGGAGGGGTGATGATGGCTCAAGATGAGGAACAAGAAGTCAAAACTCAACTGTATGACCAATTCGCCCTGATTGGAAAGGCGTTGGGAAGCGCTCGTCGTCTCGAATTAATCGACTTGTTATCTCAATCAGAATATACCGTGGAAAAACTGGCCGAGGAATCCAATATGTCGGTGGCCAACACCTCCCAACATCTAAAGACCTTGCGAGCAGCTCGCTTGGTAGACGTGAGGCGCGAAGGTGTCGTGGCCTACTACCGCCTATCTGATGAGGCTGTTTTCCAAACCTGGCAGATGATCCGGGATCTGGGCGAGGCCTGTATCGCCGAGATCGAATGGCTTACCGGCCGTCTTTTTCAAGATCGGGATCATCAGAGATTAATTCCATTTGCCGAACTACTGACGATGTTAGAAGAGGCATCAGTATCTGTTGTGGATGTCCGTCCACAACGAGAATTCGAGGCTGGACATATTCAAGGGGCCTGTTCGATTCCACTCAAAGAATTGCCCTCGCGCTTGCCTGAAATTGACAAAGACAAGGAAGTTGTCGTTTACTGCCGTGGCCCCTATAGCACTTTGGCTGATAAAGCTGCCAAGACCCTTATGGCCAAAGGTTATTCTGTCCGGCAGTTGGAGCAGGGTTTTCCAGAGTGGCGAACCCAAGGATTGCCAATAGGGTCAGGGCTTGAATTGATACCCACATCCTAACTCTTGCATATACATCCTGGTTTTTGAGTTCTCTCGATTCAAGTTTTGCCACAGGATGTAGAACCGCTGCCTAGTCCCGAGAAAAAAACCAATCGCTACTAGTTTCACCCATCAATAATAATGCTTGTCGATCTTACGAATATTCAATAATATTTAAATGAATTCTGCGAAAATCAAATCGTGCTCGGTTAATATTTGCGATATTCGTATTAAGCATGAGATAAACTCCAAGCTGGTACTCTTAGATAAACAAGTGCCAATATTCTTGATAAAGTCGAAGTTGAACTAGAGCATATCATGCACCGATATTAAGGTCTGCGTTGCCATTCCATCCCCTAACCTGCATCATTGAGGGGCTTACGCCCGGCAAGACCAGGATTGGCGATCCTTTTTTTTCTTGTGGCGGCGCACCCGTGACTCAGAGCTGGGCCGAGCAGATCGGTGCCGATGGCAACGCTGAAGATGTCATTCAAACGATTGATCTGGCATATCACCTCATAGACGTCCAAGCGTAGTTGGCATCAGGGATTTTTAATGAATCGTTGGGAATCGATAACAATCACCGTTCATTAACAAGATGAAATGATTATCAACCAGAAGAAATAAGGAGATACCGATGAGAATCCTGGCTTTAGGTGGTGCAGGTGCTGTATGCCAGCACGCAACCCGTGACCTGGCAACCTATTCTGATTTTAATGAGATCGTTATCGGCGAATACAATCTGGCAGCCGCCGAAGAATTAGCGGCCGAGATCGATGACCCGCGCGTAAAAGTTCTTGAAATTGACGCCGAAAATTACGCCGGTATGGTCAATGCCTTCAAAAAGTTTGATGTCATTCTCAATGGTTTGCCTTGGAAGTACGATCTGGCGGTGACGAAAGCCTGTGTCGAAGCTGGTGTTAGTGGCTTGGACGTATCCACCGTGGAAGACCAATGGGACTTTGACGGGGCTGCAAAGGAAAAGGGCATCATCTTCATCCCTGGGGTGGGGGCAACCCCGGGAATAACCAATGCCATGGCCCGGCGGGCGGCCGATCAGTTGGACGAGGTAGACGACATCCAGATCAATTTTGCTGCATTTCGCTGCCCGGCCCCGGCTCCCGGCTTACTCATTACCTTCTTGTGGGAATTCCACCCAAAGACTGAGGAGCGGCTCTATTACAAGGATGGAAAGTTCCATTGGGTTGAGCCTTTTACTGGAGTTAAAATGGTGAACTTCCCCGGCCCTATTGGCGAACAGGAAGTCTGTTATATCCCGCACACCGAAACGCGCACGATGCCCGAGAGTTTGGGGGCCAAAGCCGTCTCTGTGCATGGTTGCTTTCCGCCCCACGCCATGCGGCTGGCAAAAGCAATGTTAGAGTCGGGATTGTATAGTGAGGAGAAGATAACCATTAAGGGCGTTGAGACCACGGCCTATGAGCTGATGTACGAGGTTTTGTTGCAATTGCCCGAGAGTAAAGAAACACCACTATGGGCTTATGGGCTGGTGGTGGAGGTATATGGCAAAAAAGACGGCCGTGATCTCAAATTCACTTACTGGAACCGGCACCCATCCCAAGAAGAATGGGGCGGAAAAGCGGCCTACTACAAAAACATCGCCATCCCGCTGAGTATCGGCGCCCAGATGATCGCCCGGGGAGACATTGTTGTTCAAGGAGTCGTCCCACCGGAAACGGCCATCCCACCCGACCTGTTTTTTAGTGAACTGAAAAAACGAGGCATCGAGATCCACGAAACTGTAGAGGGTTAGTACCACTGTTAGTGGGGGAGCCTCCACGTCCATCCAGTACTAATTTATTAACCCAAGATGGGCCGTTTAATGCTGCTTGAACCTCTGTTGAATTAAAGGTTAATTTAATTTTTAATATCGATTTTATCGCCATTATCCATTGAGTGTGAACCATGATAACAGAAAAAAGAATCACCATCGTCATGTGCCCTAGTTGTCGCCGTGTGCAGAACGATAGACGGAACGAGTGTTTCCAATGTGGCCAGACGCTTGACGAGTCCTGGAAAGAAATCCCGACGATCACGATAGGCAACCAGGGGTCGCAAGCATATGCCGGTTGTGTCCGCTGTGGCAAACAAACCTGGTCAGTTCAGCTTTACCATTGACGTCGATAATCCTCCTTGTCGGATGATCAGGCGTGCTTCATTGCCAGGCAAGGCCTGCGTTGAAGTATAAAAAAGCTCCTATTTTGCCATAACATATTGCCACCTTCTTCCCGATCGGGGATGGGGAAGGGTGGCACTTTTTATTTAACTTGATATAGGACGACTGGCCCATTTTGGCCTCGTTGAATAATGTTATTATTCGGTTAATTATCCGTTTGCGCCGTTGGATTCTATAAAGCTTAAAGACGGAATCTCTCCAAAACACCGAAATTGAAGCCCATGCCTACTATTATGGTTATCGACGACGACCGCCAGTTTTGTAAGTTGATGGAAAAGATGCTTGAACTCGACGGTTTTCGCGTGATGACACACCATAGTATCGCCACAGCCAGGGTGCATCTGGAGCAGGAATTACCCGATTTGCTGTGTTGCGATATGAAAATATCGGGGGATAATGGCTTTGATTTTCTTGTTCATCGTCAAGAAATTCACGGGCTGTTAGACGTGCCAATTATTGCCATCACCGGCGATGACCGGCTATCTAGTCAAGTCAAAGCCGCTGAGTTGGGCATTTTTGCTTACTTGATCAAACCCTTTGACAGGAAGGATCTCATATCGATGATTGAGTCTGCGCTGGTTGCCAAAAATCAAAAAATCAACTCATCTGGAACAGGCTATTAAGGGAGCTCCAAGATCGCCGATAACCGGGACATGTCAATGGCATCCTCCAGGGAATCTGCCAGGTGATCAAAGGCATTACCCTGATCAAGAGTATATACCGGGTGGCCACCCGCCCAGCCAATAGAAGAGAGCCAAGCCTGGCGAAAGGTCGTATTCGCGAATAGGCCGTGCAGATAACATCCCCATACCCGGCCGTCTACGCTCGCAGAACCGTCATTTATCCGGACCTTATTGTTATTACGCTCTTTTATAACCAACCAGGATGCAACGCCATGACTGCGTCCCATGTGAATCTCGTACCCGCCTATGATCTGCCCGGACAGTGAAGCCAGCCATCCTGGTCCGCCCGAAACCAGTGCTCTCGTCTGGTATGTGGCCTTGATTGGCTCAAAGATAGTGTCGACTGGCAGGAGACCCAGGCCGGATTCAGTTCCTTCCGGATGTTCTATTTTGCCAGGGTCATGTATCATCCCGCCTAACATTTGATATCCCCCGCAGATCCCGACCACTGCTATGCCCTGTTCGGCTAAACCGGTGATGGCCTGAGCCAGGCCAACTTCGCGAAGCCACTTGAGATCGGCAATGGTGCTCTTGGTTCCAGGCACGATTACAGCATGGGGCTTTCCTAAATCGTTAACCGAGGACACGTAGCGAACCTTCACGCCAGGCTCGGCCGCTAACGGATCGAAATCGTCAAAATTGGCGATGCGGGGTAAAAGAATAACCGCGATGGTCACTTCAGCCGACCCGGATTGAGCCATGTCTTGCCCCTGGTGTACATTGGCCCCTTCCAACGGCGCCGCATCTTCTTCGGAAATATTCAAGTTGGGCAGATAAGGGATCACACCTAATACGGGGATGCCACCGCGTGTTTCAAGGATATCGATTCCATCGGCGAAAAGATCCGGATCACCCCTAAACTTATTGACGAGCAGGCCTTTCACCAACCTCCTTTCGTGATCCTCCAGTAACCACAGGGTGCCTAACAACTGGGCAAAGATGCCACCCCGGTCAATATCGCCAATCAACAGAACCGGCGCTTCGGCATAGCTGGCTACTGCCATATTGACGATATCGATATCTCTAAGATTCAATTCGGCCGGACTGCCAGCACCTTCGACGATCACGAGTTCGTATTGGCCCCGTAAATCATCTAAGGCGCCGGTAATGATCGGCCATAGTTCATTTTTGTGTTTATAGTATTCCCAGGCCGGCAACGTATCACGCGACCGGCCCATGACGACTACCTGAGAGCGGGCGTCAGCCTCGGGTTTTAGTAGGATGGGATTCATTGCTGCCGTCGGCTCGATGCCACTAGCTAGCGCTTGGGTATATTGGGCCCGCCCAATCTCCGCTCCGTCCGCGCATACACCGGCGTTGTTGGACATATTTTGGGCTTTAAATGGCGCAACTTTGAGGCCACACCGGGCAAACAAACGGCACAAACCAGTGACCAGCAAACTCTTACCGGCCGAGGACATCGTGCCCTGGACCATCAACACCTTAGCCGTCATCGACTATTCCTTGGAGGTAATGCACATCATTAAGATGGCTCACCATTGTATGTTTTTCATACAAAGTGATTTCTGTAAGGCTGGCGTTATCAATCTTGAAATACCAATGGCCTTTAGGCGGTAGGTCCAGCGACTGGCGCAGGATCTCACGAATTACCCCTCCATGAGACACAACCAATACCGTCTGGTCATCATGGCCGGTTTTGAGGTGCTCTAAAAAAGAATCTACTCTCGTGCCGAAATCACTGAAAGATTCAGCGCCAGTTGGTGGCCGGTCCCCATCGGCCAGCCAGGAACCGATCATATCAGGAAATTGGATCTGGGCTTCGTTAAAAGTAAGGCCCTCTAACACGCCGAAATATGCTTCTCGTAGACGAGGATCAGGGGTTACGCTCATGTCTAAGTTCCGGCCAATGGCCGCGGCCGTCTCAGCCGCCCTTTTCAGGTCACTGGCGTAAATGACGTTAATCAACCGACCGCTCAAATGCCGGGCCAGCGCTTCGGCTTGCCGCCGGCCGGCGTCGTTTAGATCGACGTCCTGCCAGCCAATATATCGGAGTTGATCGTTCCACTCTGTCCGGCCGTGCCGGGCCAATATCAATTGAACTGAGCTCATTTCCTGGATTTGTCGTCCCAAAGGGCAATCCCATTTTACTTAACCCGCATGGGGATTCCGGCAACGAGAAAATAGACCTCATCGGCGTGATCGGCCAGTTGTTGATTGGCCCGGCCTAACAAGTCACGATAAGCCCGACCCAGATCGTAAGCTGGCACAACGCCCATGCCCACTTCGTTTGAGACCACGATCATCGAACCGTTTATTTCCTGTGCACAAGAGGCCAGCGCTTCGACTTCCTCCAACACCTTGGCCTCGATGGTTTCGTCAAAAGGATCTGAGCGGGGATGGTCGAAGGGATCCTCTTCTGGCCCAGACACGGCCAATAGCCTGTTAGCCACGAGGAAAGTAAGACAGTCGACGAGGATCGCCTGTACCTCACCAGCCACTTGGCGGATTGCGGAGCCAACGTCTTGTGGCGCTTCGAGAGTGGGCCAGGAATGCGGCCGAGATGACCGGTGTTTCTCGACTCGCAAATGCATCTCGTCGTCTTCGGCCTGGGCTGTGGCCACGTATAGAACGTCGTCACCGCCGATTTTTCGGGCTTTATCCTCAGCAAATGTGCTCTTGCAACTGCGCACGCCACCCAACACCAATATTAACCTCCCCATAATCGAAAATCCCTTTATCCCCTAAAGCTTATGGCAAAGATTAGAAGTACCAGTAGTTCGAGTAACTCGCAGGCTGCGCCGTAAGTATCGCCGGTCAAACCAGGGAGACGAGCCAGTACGAAACGAATCCAGGTTATCAGGGCTAATCCGGCCAACACGAAGGACAACCAACCCAGCCAACGGGCGATCAGCCAACTCGTTACCAAGACCGTGATCGTTGCCAGGATGGCCTGAGAGCGGTCAGCGTGGTCCTTCATGTCCCGGCCGAGGCCTTGCTGGCGAGCATAAGGGAAAAATACGATCGCCGCCGCCATGCCCCACCGGCCGAGCATAGGTGCCAGCATGATCCCGGCCGTGCGATTCTCGAGGGACAGCAAGGCCGCGAACTTGGTCAATAACAAGAGGGCGCCCCCGGCGAAGCCAAAGGCGCCAATACGCGAGTCACGCATAATGGTCAATCTGGCTTCAGGGGTATGCCCGCCGAATAATCCATCGCAGCTATCCATAAAACCGTCCAGATGCAGACCCCGGGTAACGGCTACCCAGGTTACCAGGATCAGCGCAGCCGACAATGTCGGAGAGAAAAACCAGTTTAAGCCGGCATCTAGGGTCAGCAACAACCCTCCAATTGCCAACCCGACCAGAGGGAAAAATCCGACGGCGCGACCAAGTTCCTGTGGCGTAAACGCACGGCGCACGACGGGGGGGAAAATGGTCAGGAATTGGAACGCGGCCAGCAGAGTGGTCATTCTAATACAAGAACCGAGTTATCGGAAACGGTTTGAACTGTGAGCGCCCATTGTCCATAGGGATCGCGATATAATTCTGCTTCCACGCCGAAAACAGCCTGCATATTTTGCGAAGTAAGCACCACTTCTGGGGGGCCGGCCGCATAATCGCGCCCGTTAAACAATAAGAGCAACCGGTCACAGTAGCGGGCTGCCAGAGCCAGGTCGTGAATAGCCATGACGGCAATGAGTTTTCCTTCCCTAGTTAACTTCCGGACAAGCTCAAGGAGCAGGATTTGCTGTTGTACGTCCAGGTTGGCTGTGGGCTCGTCGAGCAATAGGACATCTGGTTCTTGGGCCAGGGCCCGGGCGATCATAACCCGTTGCCGCTCGCCACCAGATAGCTTCTCGATGGATCGACTTCGTAGCTCGGACAGGCTTGTAAGTTCCAATGCCCTGTCAACCGCTGCCCGATCGGTGCTGGAAAAGGGTAGAAGCCACCCACGGTGTGGCGCACGGCCCAGCGAGACGACTTCCTCAACGGAAAGTGGCCAGACATGAGACTCCCCCTGGGGCACCATTCCGATAGTCCGAGCCTTGGCCGACGCACTTAACTTTTGGACATCTTGATCGTCAATCAACACTGTGCCTTGATTGGGCGAGATTAAGCCGTTCAGGGCGCGTAAGACGGTTGTTTTACCTGCCCCGTTTGGCCCGATTAAGCCTAGCATTTCTCCGGGTTCTGCCGTTAAGCTCAGCCCGTTGATGACTGAATGGCCGTTGTAACCTAGCACTAATTGGTTGGCGATTATATGCGTCATCGTCTTGCGTGTCCCGTTCGCAGTAATATCAGGAAAAAAGGAGCGCCGATCATGGCAGTAAAGACGCCTATGGGCAGTTCGAGTGGGGCCATTAGCGTTCGGGCCAGGCCATCGGCCAATAGCAGCAGTAAGCTGCCCATAATCATCGAGGCCGGGATCAGGTAGGCGTGCTTGGCGCCAAATAACAGGCGCGAAAGATGGGGGGCGATCAATCCCACGAAGCCGATGATGCCGCCGGCGGCCACGGCCGCAGCGGTGGCTAAACTGGCACCGGCGATCACGATAAAACGAGCCTGGCGCAAGTTCAGGCCAAGGGCCGCAGCGCTTTCATCTCCGCCCCCCAGGGCGTCTAATGGACGAGCCATCAACCATAGGATGGCGATTCCGATGGGGGCGATCAACAGTGTTTGCCAAAAATGGGACCAGCTACGCCCCGAGAAGCCACCCAGGGACCAGGCAAACACCTCCTGCATGACCCCTGTACTGAGTAATAATAAAAGGGAGACGATGGCTGCCAGTAGCGTGCTGAGGGCAACACCGGCCAGAAGCAGCCCGGCAACGGAGCCATA
>DOXE01000234.1 GCA_003519205.1 Chloroflexota bacterium | reverse complement strand
CGGCACCTGCCCGGTGACGGTGGCTAGTGGCAAGCGACGTGTCGTCAAGTTTCGCCAGTCCTGTGATAAGGAGTTTCGCCACATTGCCCACCAGTGGGCGCGTGCTTCGCTAGGCAAATCGGTCTGGGCCAATGCCTATTGGGAGCAGGTCCGAGCTCGAGTTGGCTACAACAATGACGCCTATCGTCGTCTGGCCAATCGCTGGTTAGCCATCGCCTGGAAGCTATGGCAAAGCAGGCAACCTTATGACGAAGCCTATCACTTACAACAGCGGGCTCAACGTAGTAAACCGCAAGCGAAATAGTTTAACAACCTGATAGTTCGCGTCTTNNACCGCTAATTGTTAATGGATTGTACCTCGAGTAGATTGGCATTACGGACGTGATCCCAGTTTTTGGGTTCACATCCTGTTAGGGGCCGAGACAAGCTCGGCTTGGGGTTCGAGTCCGTTCGCGCCCATTTTTTCCCCTTTTTGGTGCAAATCAGCCTAAATGTTAAACACTCCCACCAGACGTGGTGAGTAATTAATCCTTTCTGCTTGCACGGTTCATGTCCCAACGGATGTGAACCGTGCTCCAAGTAGTGACTCCGCCCGGATCTGCACACGGCCGAGTGAACGAGGTCTGCCGTGGGCCGTGTGATGCGCAGTTGGCGAGACTTCCTTCAGAGTTGAAAACTCTTTCCCACCGGCGAATATTGTGATGATCACGTGGGTCGATGATTCTGACACTTGTGCTGGGTTTCAATTCCTATAGGATATAAGAAGTGAGTCTGGAATGTGCCTTTGGCACACTGATATATCCTGTGCTCATACCGTGTTAACATGTTTGTTTTACAATACATGACTGATTGAAACACGTAACTATCACGACCAATCGATGGGACCGACATGACCAGTCAAACCCTATACCGTAGAAACTTTCTACTCCACCTTCAGGAGCGTTCGGACTTTGACCGGCCGGTTTTGCTCAAAGAACCGGCCCATGACCAACTATCCGTCTCCCAAATCGCGCAGCTGCACAATGAATATGCCGTCTCCCGACAACTTGCCCACCTGCCAGGTGTACGGTCGGTTCATGCTATCGAGGGTTCCGAAAGCCACCCCATCCTTCTTATGGAATATGTCGAGGGTAATAGCCTGGCCGAGTTAATTGAGGAAGGCTCTCTTGATCTATCCCAGAAGTTGCAGATAGGTGTTCAGATAGCGACCATACTGGAACGCATCCACGAAGAAGGGGTGATGCACCGAGACATTTCCAGCAGCAACATCCTGGTAGCAAAGAATGGCGTGGCTGACAAAACTCGCGGGGTGACCATCATCGGCTTTGGCCTGGCCACGACGACCAGGGCAGAAGGGCTTTGGAGGCCGATCGACGTCACAGACCTGGCTGGCTCAGTGGCCTACATTTCCCCCGAGCAGACCGGACGTACAAACCGGCCGATAGACTATCGTACCGATCTCTATTCGCTTGGGGTCACCTTGTATGAGCTATTGGCTGGCCGGCTGCCTTTTGTGACCGATGATCCGATGGAAATGATCTATAGCCACCTGGCACACGATCCACTTCCACTCTTTGAAATCGATGACTCTATCCCACAAGTTCTATCACAAATCGTCCTCAAACTCCTAGCTAAGGATGCTGATGATCGCTACCAGTCAGCGGATGGCTTGTCCGTCGACCTGACTAATTGCTTGAAGCAACTGCAAGACACGGGGCGTATTGAGTCATTTGATATCGGTACAGAAGATTACACCGGTCAGCTGACATTCTCCGGAAAACTATACGGCCGTCAGGCTGAACTGGCCCAACTGGTTGCCATCTATGACCGCGTCGCCCAAGGAANNGCGTTTGTCGAGGGTAAGTTCGATCAGCTGCGACGTACTCAACCATACTCTGCCTGGGCGCAGGCCTTCGCTCAGCTGGTCAACAATTGGCTAGCCGAAAGTGAAGCCAATCTTGCAGACTGGCGAGATAATATCCTGGCAGCTGTTGGTACCAACGGCCAAGTCCTGATTGATGTTATTCCCTCTCTGGAGCGCATCATCGGCCCGCAGCCAGAGGTGCCTGAATTGGGCGCTATTGAGAATCAGAACCGCTTTAACCATACCTTCAAACGCTTGATCAGAGTCCTAGCCACCGTTGACGTTCCTCTAGTTGTCTTTCTTGACGATTTGCAATGGATCGATCTCGCTTCTCTCAACTTGATTGAGGTCCTCGCGGTCGCCCAGAGCACTGGCAGCTTTCTGATTATTGGCGCCTATCGCGACAATGAAGTGGGCGCCGGTCACCCGCTGATGATCTGTCAGAACAGAATCCGTGATGCAATAGACTGGATCACAGTGATCAAGCTCGGCGACCTCGCGGCCGAAGATGTTGGTCACCTGTTGGCCGATACCTTGAAGACGACTGTTGAAGATTGCCGTGACCTGTGCCAGGTTTTGGTGGACAAGACGGCCGGCAACCCCTTTTACTTTAGGCAACTGCTCCATGCGTTGGAATCAGAGCAAGAATTGAGGTTCGATCGGCGGCAGCGGCGATGGGTTTGGGCAGATACCCTACAGCAAAGTCTGCAGGCCAGTGGCAGCGTCGTCGACCTAATGATCAGCAAGATCCAGGCCCTGCCAGTCGAAACTCAGCGCAGTTTAAGTGCGGCCGCATGCATTGGTAACCGATTTGAGACATCTACATTGGGCACCATTACCGGGCAACCACAAAAGCGTATCCTTACGGATCTGAATCCTGCACTACAGGCCGGTTTTATCCTCCGTTTGAATGGTGACTACGTGTTTGCGCATGACCGTATTC
>DOXE01000052.1 GCA_003519205.1 Chloroflexota bacterium | reverse complement strand
CCATCGAGGATACAATCAATCAGAATTGTTGGTTCGAGAGTTGCAGAAAGGATTGGGTTGGTCAAGCGATCCGGCTGCCCTGAAAAGAAACCGTCAGACACGCCCCCAATTAGGCTTGACGGCAAGCGAACGACGTGCTAACGTTTGCAACGCCTTCGGGGCTGATTCTGTTAGAGTTGATGGAAAGAGAATTCTTCTCGTTGACGACGTCTGTACAACGGGTTCTACCCTGGCTTCGGCAGCAGAAGCCTTGCTCGATGCAGGCGCACGTTCCATTAGCGCTTACTGCCTGACACAGGCCATAGGGAATCAAGATATCACTTCTGTTTAGGAGAGGACGATGGATATTTCAATCAATACTCACAATATTGAGTTGACTTCAAGACTTCGCGAACATGTAGAGAGAAAAACAGCTCGTCTTGATCGCTACATGCCTAACCTGGCTGACGTACACGTGGATTTATCCTCGCAAAACACCCGCAGTGCCGTCGAACGCCAGGTAGCCCAAATTACGGTTCGTGATGATAGAGGTACAATCCTCCGGGCGGAAGAGCGCAGCAACGATATGTTCGCTGCGATAGACACCGTCGTCGATAAGTTGTATCGCCAGATTAAAAGATATAGGGGAAAACGTATACAGAATCGCCGAAGTGGTAGCACGGGCGAATTGGTTATGGGCGAGTCCTTGCCTTTTGAGGCTGAAGTTGAAGAGCTCATTGACGAAGAAAGTATCTCCATTGTACGTCGAAAACACATTTCACTCCGGCCGATGTCGCCGGAAGAAGCTATTGAGCAAATGGAATTGTTGGGCCATAGTTTTTTCGTCTATTTCGACGTTGATGACGAGACCGTTAATGTCGTTTACAAGCGCCATGATGACACCTATGGCGTTTTGCAACCAGTTTTCGACTGATTTCGTCGAATTAATTCTAGCTAGATCCATGTAATTCGTACTTCTAAAGAGTGACACCTACATCACCCATAATATCGTGCGGTTTTAAATTTTTTTACGAAAAAGGGGCATTCATTCCAATGATTGCCCCTTTTTCATTTGAACTTTGATGATTACAGCAGTTGTCATGGTTGGCAATGGGGGGGATATTGAGTCTCCGGTTGGCTGGGTGAAATCTGCCCGCCGTACCGCTGCTCGCGATCTCATACTTCAATTGACCCTTATCAAACAAATTACTCAAATCATCGTCGTTTCTCCAGAATTGGGTGATTTGGCGATTGGTATGTCCGTCGAGTATATACAAAGCCCACCAGGACCCGTCCATGTAGGTCGTTATTTAACAGATATTGTCAGTCAATTTAAAGTGCAACATCTTCTTTATTTTGGGGGAGGCGCTGCACCACTACTCGAGGATGAGGAGTTAGAGGAGACAGTTAACTTCATGACCTCGGCCGGGGAGGGCGTCTTTACCAATAACCAGTTTGCCAGTGATTGGGCTGGTATCATACCGGCATCGGTCTTGCCGCGCTGGTCGGAACGCCTGCCTCAGGATAATATGCTTGGCTGGGTGTTATCGGCCGAAGCTGGCTTGCCCCTGCGTGATTCCTCTCCTTCCGCATCTAGCCGACTGGATATCGATACACCGGCCGATTTGTTGACCCTGCGCCTCCACCCAGCTACGAAAAACAGCCTACGTCACCTGCTGCTGTCGTTGCCATTAGATACCAAACGCCTGGAAGCAGTACTGGCTGTACTAGGCACACCAGCCAGCCAAGTACTGATAGCCGGACGGCTTGGGCCGGAGCCATGGCTGGCTTTGAACCGGGTCACTCGTTGCTGGTTGCGGGTTGTGTCCGAAGAACGTGGCATGGTCTCAAGCGGCCGATTGGCTCGCGGTGCGGTATACTCGATATTTGCTGATCACATACAGACAGTAGGGATCCAGCAATTCGTCGATAAGTTGGCAGAGCAAGTCCAGGCAGCCATCATCGATAGCCGAGTTCTGTTAGCCCATCATGGCCGCTGGCCTCCTGAAAGTGACCGCTTCTCATCAGATCTTGGCCTGGTTAAGCAGATAAAGGATTCCTGGCTTCGAGAATTCACTGAAATTATTGAGGAAGCAAAAATCCCAATTCTGTTGGGTGGCCATGGCCTGCTATCCGGGGACTTGTTTGCCTTTTGTGACCTGTTATGATCCCAATGGAGGAAGTACTTTCATGGCCAACATCCTAATCGTCTGCACTGCAAATATTTGCCGCTCGCCTGTTGCAGAGGCAATCTTGCGCGATCGCCTGAGCAACCAAGGTTTGGACGGCTGGCAAGTAGGCTCAGCCGGAACCTGGGCCAGCGCTGGCCAGCTAGCTTCCTATTACAGTGTCGAAATCATGGCTGAGCAGGATCTAGACATTACCGGGCATACCTCTAAACCGGTTGACGATAAACTTCTCGGAGAATCGGATCTGATATTGTGCATGGAGCTAGGCCATGTAGAAGCACTGAAGACGGAATTCCCACAATACACTTCCAGGATTTATCCTTTAAGCGAAATGACCGGGCAACTGTATAGCATCCACGATCCCTATGGAGAACCGCGCCCAGCTTACGAGAAGATGGTGGCCGAATTGACCCAATTGATCGAAGATGGGCTACCTCGGATCATAAAGCTAGCCAGAAATAACGAAGAAAAACGGTTAGATGGAAAAGGGGATTAGGTGCGGTTTAAGCGACATTAATTGATTATGATATCACCAGCCAAGAATGAACTCCTCCCACTCGTGGTGGGTATTTAGGTGATGGCCAAAGCGATAGTAAGCGGATGGGCTGGGCTGAAATGGCTGGCGACGCAACGTCATGTTCGCCGTTTCGGGGGTTTTTCCACCTTTGCGCCTGTTACAAGGTGGGCAAGCAGCGACGACGTTGGTCCATTTGTGTTCCCCTCCCAATCGTCGAGGGATAACATGATCGATGGTTAGAACATGGGATTTCCGACCGCAATATTGGCAGGTATAGTCATCGCGGCGTAAGATCTCCCGCTTGGTCAAACTGACCTGCAGGCGCGGACGCCGAACCATATAGCCCAATTTAATAACCGATGGAATATCGAACTCAGCCGATGCGCTGCGAATGGTTCCCCGGCCGTTCAGGATGATGTCCGCCTTGCCTTGCCAGACGAGGGCTAACGCCCTCTTCGTGTTGCAAACGTGCAGAGGCTCGTAATTCACGTTTAGAATGAGCACCGGCTCATTCAGCTTGTTTGCTGCACGCATAACGGCACGCAGTATAGCATGGGAGGATTTAAAGCGCCAATCACTCTGGTGCTATGAAAAAAGGAGGCAAAAATGAATAGAGAAGAGTTACTGGCATACATGGATGAATATTTAAAAATTGACGAAATTGAGGATTATGGACCTCAAGGATTGCAAGTTGAAGCAGAGAATTCAACCATCGATCGAATCGCATTGTCGGTAGATACTGCCCCTTCGGTCATCGAAGCAGCCGCGGCGTGGCAAGCAGACTTATTATTAGTCCATCATGGCATCTTTTGGGGTACTCAGGAAACCATTACCGGCCCCCTGGGCCGCCGCGTGCGCACGCTCTTGAAGGCAAACATGAATTTGTATTCTGCCCATCTGGCTCTCGATGCCCATCACGTTGTAGGCAATAATGCAGTCCTGGCTAAAATGTTCGATGTATCTCTGGACGAATGGTGGTGTCCTGTGAAAGGGACGCCAATCGGCGTCGTCGGGGATGCCCCAGCGGGTATGACGTTATCAGAGTTCGTAAACCAGGTTGAATTTAAATTGGATACCAAAGCCCGGGTATTGGCTTGTGGTCCAGAACAGGCCGGGCGAGTGGCCATCGTTTCCGGTTTCGGGGCAGATGAAACGGCCGCTGCCAAATCTCAAGGTGCTGATACGTTCCTAACCGGCGAAACTTCCCACGCTCATTTTTGGGCGGCTTCTGACCTGAATCTCAACGTCGTNNAAATACAGTTCCTGGATTTCCCGACTGATATGTGAGTAAGAGATCTATCCTGATCATGTATACCAATAACCGGGATGGTATAATATTCTTACCAATTTAGGTCTAAAGATAGCAGTGCGAAAAGGTGTAAAAATGAGCACTAAGACTGTATGGATTGAAGAGGAGATCGCCTCATTAAAAGAAGCTGGCCTATTCACAAGTATCAGGACGATCGATTCGCCCATGGATGCCTGGGTGACGATCAATGGCCGGCGAATGCTCAACTTCTGTGCCAATAATTATTTAGGCCTGGCTAACCACCCGCGCCTTCGCCTCGCCGCTCAAAATGCGATTGACCAATATGGCGTAGGCCCGGGGGCAGTGCGCACCATCGCCGGGACGATGAGTTTGCACATCCAATTGGAGCAACGCCTGGCCGAGTTTAAAAGAGCCGAAGCTTGCATCTCCTTCCAGAGTGGCTTCAATGCCAATTTAGCAGCTATTCCGGCGTTGGTGGGGCGGGGGGACGTGATTTTCTCAGATGAATTGAACCATGCCAGTATTATCGACGGGAGCCGCCTCAGCCGGGCGCAAATCATACGCTATAACCACAATGATCCCGATGATCTGCGCCGCAAGGTGGTAGAGACGAAAGATTTCAATCGCCGGCTAATCGTCACCGATGGCGTATTTAGTATGGATGGCGACATCGCCGCCCTGGATGAGATCTGTGTTGTCGCCGAAGACCACGATATCTTGCTCATGGTCGACGATGCCCATGGCGAGGGTGTATTGGGAGAGGGTGGCCGGGGTATCGTCGACCACTTCGGCTTGCATGGAAGGGTTGACATCGAGATCGGCACGCTCAGCAAAGCCTTTGGTGTTGTCGGTGGCATGGTAGTAGGAAAAAAGGTCATCGTCGATTGGCTGCGCCAGCGGGGCCGGCCTTTCTTGTTCTCCAGCGCCATGACTGTGCCTGATACCGCCGCTTGCTTGGAAGCTGTAAACGTCTTGGAGGAATCGACGACCTTGGTTGACAGGTTATGGGCTAACGCAGCTATCTTCAGAGAAGGAATGATCCAGTTGGGCTTCGATACCGGTTTTAGCCAGACGCCGATTGTGCCGGTGATGTTGGGTGAAGCGCCCTTGGCTCAGCAGTTCAGCCGCAGGTTATTTGAAGAGGGTGTTTTCGCCATGGCCATTGGTTTTCCGACCGTTCCACGCGGCAAGGCCCGCATTCGGGTCATGAACTCGGCCGCCCATAGCTCCAGTGATCTGGAGCAAGCCTTAGAGACTTTTGGCAAGGTCGGCCAGGAATTGGGCGTCCTCTAAACAGGCGGGCTGATGATCAGGTAACCTAAAACTCCAACGACGATCAGGGCGATGATAATCAGCACGATTAAAAGGATCTCTAACCCGCGATTAGCCGATTTCTTCTTCTTTGGGCGTTCTGCCGGGGCTGGTTCGACAACGGGCTCTTCAACCGCTTCAAAAGATTCATCTTCAAATAAATCGATATCGGCCGCCATTCCCGCACCAACGGCAGCAGCCAGCGCTTCAGAATCCTCTTCGTATGCCGCTGGCTCGGGCTCTTCGGGGACACTTATCAGTTCCTCTTCGGAGTAAATATCGGCAAATTCCTCAGATTCGTCCTCTTGCAACCAATCCGGGAGATCCTCCTCAACCGGTACAGGTTCATCGGTCCAAAGCTGGGCTTCGTCGATCTCAAGTAACTCTTCTTCGCTTCTGGCCTCTTCAAACAGCCAATCAGGAATCTCATCTTCCACTTCTGGTGTTTCTGGCTCAAGAGCTTCGCCAACGACAGCCGCCCCAACTAGCGTTTCTGCTAAACCGATATCTGGCTCTTCCTCAGCTTCGAAAAACTGCTCGTCTAACTCTTCCACTGGGGCCTCGTCGACCAATTCAAAAGGAGGTTCCTCCATTTCCTCAACCGCTTCTTCGCGGATGAGGACATCTTGATCAACGGCCGCCGCAGCGACGATTGTTTCATCCAAAAGTTCAGCCTCAAATTCTTGGGGTTCAGCCTCAAGTTCCTGAGGTTCAGCCTCAAGTTCCTGAGGTTTAGCCTCAAATTCTTGAGGTCTTGCCTCAACCAATTCCTCGACCGGTTCTTCAGCCAGGGGTTCGGGTTCCTCCACTGGACCTAATTGGGCCATTCGTTTGTTGGCAGCCTTGTGATCGGGGTCCAATTCCAAGACTCTCTGCATATACTCCCGCTGTTCATCCTGGCTGTCAACCAACATACCCAGAAGGAACAAGGCATGAGGGTTGTCAGGATTCTCCTCGACAAGCCGTTCCGCCAATACTTTCGCCTCAGACGTTTTACCTGCCCTTGCGGCGGCTATTGCCTGCTGCAATCTTTCATTTGTATCCGCCATAATTAATTTCCCTCCATTGCCAACCACCGAATCAGCTTGATCATCTTGCGAAAACCGGGCTGATTCCCGGCGACTTGGTTTTCAATATTGCTCCTCACAAATCAGACTGGCAATCTGGCGAGCGTGTTGGTTGTGATCTTATGTATATATATTTTGCCAGATTTTCCTACTTTGCGCCAGAGGTTTTTATCAAAAGCTGACTAATTGACTAGAGATGGCTGCGACCGGACAGAATATTTTTGAAAACAGGACAATTATACACAAGGGTAGATTGGCACAAAGCAGCAATATCGACTTCAATGCGAATCCCCATTCGAATTAATGCTCTGGTTAGATGACAAAGAGGTAAGCCCATGACACCCGCGAAACAACCAGCGAAGCGTTCTACGGGGTGAAACCCTGCATGTTGGATATTGTAGCCGCCAGCTTTGTCGAGTGGATCTTTACTGGTCAGATATGCTTCTAGCTCGGCGTCTGTATAAAGGCGGAATGGGACGTCGATTGTCGCCACGTCGACCACAGTTTTACCGGTCACCTTATTGACGACCACAATGCCTGTATGAACCTGGTGTATCTGGCCGCGTAAGGACCTCAACATTTGCCGGGCGCGGTCGAGGTCAGANNGGAGAAATATCGAAAACAGCTTCAGCCTTCAATTGTGCCGTCTGGATGACGTCTTGAGCTGGATCGGGGTGATGGATACTACTCTCATCGACTTCGGCTACCATGAATTGCCATTGCAAGCCCAGCAGTTGGATGAGCTCTCGCCGCCGGGGGGATGATGAGGCTAAAATAAATTTCATTGAGTGGGGGATGCGAGCTGGGTCAGCGACCAATCATCCATGAACCAGCCATTATTCTCGATGGCCCATCGACCACGGAAGGCGACCCCCAGGCGCACGTTTTGTGCTTGAGTCACCTCAAAAGCGTGGCTAAATTCATTCTTTTGCCCGAATTGAGGCAATATCCAATTGTCCACTTCGCTATTAACGATGAAGCGTAATTCCCCGGAAAGTGGATCGGAGGCCCATTTCTTTCCTCCCCCACTAGAATAGCTTTCAACCATATCGGGAAATACGTTGACGTTAAATAAGTAACTGCCTGGTTCCAAGTATATATCGGTAACCAACCAAAAATACAGAGCACCACTGCCCTTGAAGACTTTCATTGTATAATCCCTGTCCCAAATAAACAGTTCATGCTCGTCGGCTGGTAAAAAATCGCCGTTTAATAGCCGGCTTTCGGGCCGAACATACTTGTTCCAGGGATCGGGATCTAACGGGTTGCCTCCCTCTTTCCAGCCTAACGTCCAATTTTTAGGCACTTGCACCTCGGCATATCCACTAACGTGGTACCATCCTTGCTCAAAGGAGGGATTGAGCAAAATATTTACGCCGCTGGGATTAGGTGGTAGTGTGGCTGATAGGGTTGGGGAAACCGGGCTGGTCGGAGAGGCTTCCGGCGTGTTGGTGGGAGTATTGGTCGGCGGTGCTGTGGCTGTAAAAGTGGGCCAGGGTGTCGGCGAGAGTGGTGGTGTGATGCTCGGCAACGCGGCTATTGTAGGCGAGGCGAAAGCAGACGTCGTTTCCGGCGTCCAGGTCTGGGGTACGGCGGTCTGCCCAGATTGGCCGATGGGTTGGGCTAGTGGCGAGGCCGTTACCGTTGCAGCCAAGGCAATTGCCGTAGGGATATCAGATGATTCGGGACCNNATTGATGCTCGAATCATGACTTAATGGCTTCCTTGCGATCCGGCCGGATCTGACCTGCTTCAACGTGCATTAGCGTGGCTGTCTCTAAGAATGCCTCTGTGAACATGTTGGGGTCGGTTGCGGTTAATATTGTCTGGGATACTTCTTGAACGGTTTCTAACAACAACGCCCGACGATGCTCGTCCAATTCAGCCACAACTTCGTCTAGTAAGAGGATCGGTGCTTCCCCTGTCTCCTCGTCCATCCACGAGATCTCAGCTAATTTTAAGGCTAGTAAAGCTGTGCGCTGTTGGCCCCGAGAGCCATAATTTTTTAAATTCCGCCCACTTACCCAAAAATGCCAATCATCCCGGTGAGGTCCAATGCGGGTGGATCCACTGGCGATATCCACCTCTTGTACCTCTTCCAATGCTTCGATGAAACGTTCTTCAATGGCCCCCTGGTCTGCTTGTGCTTCAAGCCATTGACCGAGCTTAATGACCTCATTCAAGCTAGAATCATCCGTTCGATGATTGTTATTGGTTGATAGGTTGGGAAGATAGTGTAACCTCAACGTCTCCCGGCCATCGGTCAAACTCTCAAAATGAATATTTTGTGCTTGTCTGCCAAGGGCGGACACAAAGCTGGCGCGCCGGGCGAAAATATGGCTGCCTAGATTGGTCAATTTTTCCGTATAAACGGGCAAGAGGTCGAGTCCGTCGCCAAACTCGGCGATTCGGCGAAGCAAGGCGTTTCGTTGTTCCAGGACTTTATTGTAAGCTGACAGCGCCCGACAATAGTCACGATCAGTTTGGCACAGGGTGATATCCAGGTATCTCCTCCGTAGCGATGGGGCACCGGTGATGATTTGAACGTCCTGGGGAAGAAATAGGACAACTCTCAGATTTCCCAGCAAATCCATCAACCGTACTTTTCGTTTATCAACCAAAGCCTGGCGGCGAAAAGTAGTCTGGTTTCGTTGGGTCTCCTTTATCAGGCGCATCTCAACAATATTCTGACCCTGATTCGTCTCTAGTTGGGCTATCAATTTGCCAACGACGATTGGCTCTTTTGGATCCAGAGCTTCCCAATTTATCAATTGGTGATCTTGGTCTGCATGCGATGATTTGGTCGTTGCCAAATAATAAATGGCTTCCAATAAGTTGGTTTTACCTTGGGCGTTTGCGCCGTGGAGTAAAGTAGGGCCCACCGGAAGATTTAATTCTAGCCGGCCGTAATTGCGAAAATTTGTCAACGATAGATGTTTTATGTGCACTCTGCAATTCTAACATAGCCCCTAAACCTGCAAAGTCACAGAGAATGGTTAAAATTGGCTAAGCCAAACCAGGTTTGCCCCTTGCAATAAGCACCGGTATGATTACTGTGCCTGCACGAAACTAGGCCTAGGTCAAGCACAATTATTTCAAACCCTGCCGGGGAGATTAAAGATGAAGTTAAGTTCTGAACGCGTCTGGGCTCTAGCCCAATATTCTCAAGAAAGTGGTGAGCCTTTGAGCTTGCGGGGTCGAGATCTGACAACCTTTGGCTTAGCCCGTATCAATTTAAGTGGGGCCGACTTGAGCGGGGCTAAAATGGTGCAGACCAGCCTAGGTGAATCGAATCTCAGCAATGCTATCTTAATCGGCAGTGATCTCTCCAATGCCTTGTTAAGCGGGGCAGATCTGAGAGGAGCCAATCTTCATCAGGCCTATTTGTTTCAAGCGATCCTCGATGGGGCCGACCTGCGCGATGCAGATTTGAGCAAGGCGGTCTTACACGGGGCCAATATGGATGGAGCCAGATTAGAAGGCGCCAACCTGGATGGTGCCAGGTATAACGATAATACGATCTGGCCTGTTGGCTTCAACCCGGCCAAGGCAGGCGCCAAATGGACATTATGAGCTGAATTTCTGGCTCAGCAGACAATTTTGTTTTCAGCCCAGGTCCGATCTTAAACCTGGATCGGTTTTTATTGGTGGTGGATTGGCCCAAATAAGGCTACACCGCCATAAAGAATAAAGGAGATTAACAGATGAGTGATTTGATTGTCATTACTTATGACACTGAGCAAACGGGCTATGATGCGTTGGCCGAGTTAGGCCGCCTCCAGAAAATGGAGGTGCTCCAATTAGAAGACGCGGCTGTGGCCGTAAAAGATCAGAAAGGTAAGGTCAAGGTCAAGCAAACGTTAGAGAACCAGATCACCGGTTCCGGAGCCCTCTGGGGAGGCTTCTGGGGCTTATTGATCGGCCTGCTATTTCTGGCTCCCATCTTTTGGGGCATTTTTGGCGCTTTATTAGGTGCCATTTTCGGAAAAGCTACTGATATCGGCATCGACAACAAGTTCATCAAGGAAGTGGGCGATTCTCTGGATCCGGGTGGTTCTGCTCTCTTCATTTTGGTGGTTAAAGCTACTCCAGACAAGGTTTTGCCTGAGATGCAAAAGTTTGGTGGTAAAGTATATCAAACTTCTCTGTCTAACGAAGACGAAGAGAAGCTGAAGAAAGCTCTGGAACATAAGGACGTCAAGGCTGCAGCCGATGAAATGGTCGATTTAGGAGAGAGCTCTGAGTCATAACCGATTAGACGGTTAAACAAGCTCTGTTCGCCGGTGGTTGGTTGATAATTTAGAACGGCTTTTTTCCGGCGACCAATGATCAATCCTGACTCTGAGATGAGATTGATATCTTTTGCCTGGCTTCCAAAGGAGTCAGGCTTTTTTTGTTGAAGAGGAGGTAAAAAATGTCTTTTGGTCCTATCCAGTTACTGGCTATTAACTTTGAGGAGTTTGTGCCCACCGGCAAAATCTTACCGGCGATTAATGCCGCGGCCGAATCCGGGGCCATCCGCCTTATCGATCTGCAGTTCGTGGAGAAAAGCCCCAGTGGCCGAATTAACTCAATTGAGATGTCTGGATTAAGCCCGGCTGAACAGGTCGAATTTGGGGCTGTCATCGGTTCCTTGATCGGCGCTGGCGCTGCCGGGATAGAAGGCGCGGTCGAAGGTTCGTTGGCTGGATCGATAGCGGCCGCCGAAGGTAGCTATGGTATGACGCTGCAGGATATTCAGGCCATATCTGATGCGTTGTCACCGGGTGGGGCGGCCGCCTTGTTGCTCATCGAACACGCCTGGGCAACTGAGTTCCGCGATGCCGTTGCCGAAGCGGGAGGCGAGATGATCGCCCAGGGCTTTTTGACGCCCAAAACCCTGCTCCTGGTCGGTGCTGAACTCGAGGCCCAAGCCCAGGCACTGGAGGCCATGGCTCTTTCTGAAACTATCAAGGAACAAGCTGCCATCGAAGCCATGGAAGCTGTCGCACTATCTCAGGCCATACAAGAAAAAGCCGCCAGAGAGGCTGTAGATGCCTTATTAGCCGCCGAATTGGTGGAACAGGCAGCCATGGAAGAAGCGATATCTGTGGTTATTGGTGCCCTGGCAATTGAAAAAACAGATTCAAAGCATGTATAATTCCTGGTGATAAATTTCCAATTGTCGCGTTACCAATCTGTTGACGCTATCAGGATAAAGTGGCAAGGGCAGGCATCACAGCTATTTTGCAGCTTTTGTGTTTTATCAGTATCGTCCAGCGTCGAGGATAGGCTTCAACTGAGGAGGGTCCCTTGAATAACAGGGCAGGGCAACTGTCGCCGACCATCAAGTTTTTCATTGCCATGGCCATGATCGCCATCACCTTATTCTTTATGAATTCGGTTAGTTCTTTCATCAACTCGATCATCTTGTCGGCCATAATTACTGTGAGTGCCACACCTATTCTCTATGGTCTTAAGCGGAGGGGAGTTCACCCCATATTGGCTTACGCCATCACCTTGGTCATAGTCTTTGCCGTTTTTATTGCTATTGTGATTTTTGTGATCTTAGCCATCACCCAATTTATCGAGGCCGTTCCCACATACGCCGAGCAATTAGAAACCATGGTTGATTCGTTTACCGAACTCCTTCGATCCTTGGGGATTGGAGAAGATATCGATTTGGAAGCAGCAATCCAGATCATCGAACCAGGGAAAATTCTTGAAATTATTGTCAACTTCTTCGCGGGTTTAGTGGGTGGTCTGTCTGACGTTTTCTTGGTGGCCTTGATCGTGATTTTTCTGTTGGTGGATGCGCTGGGCTTACCGGACAAGATTGCGCCCTACATTCAGGTGGGGGATAGAACAGTTACCCGCATTTCCACTTTCGGTGCTGATGTCCGGCGTTATATTGTTGTCACAACCATCGTTGGCCTGGCCACAGGTGTTTTGGATACGATATTTTTCCTCATTATGGGGGTCGACTTTCCAGTCTTATGGGGTGTCCTGGCCTTTTTCATGAGTTACATTCCAACCCTCGGTTTCTGGATAGCCTTAATTCCACCTGTATTTTTGGCCCTCTTGGAATCTGGACCCATAAGCGCCCTTATCGTTTTTATCGGCATCGTAGTCATCAACGGATTTGC
>DOXE01000282.1 GCA_003519205.1 Chloroflexota bacterium | reverse complement strand
TTTTACGACAATTTTCTCTTCCATTCCGGTTGTCTTTACTGCATCACGATACATCGTGACATCTTTTGGACAGGCGACGATGAAGGCTGTCACATCCTCAAGTTCAACTGCCTCGCGAATGCGTGATTCGCTGGCCCGTTCCTTAACCTCACCCTCATCCATCCAGATGCGCCCTCCACCAGCGCCGCAACATAAGGCTCGGTCGCCATGGCGCGGCATCTCTACCAACTCGCACCCGGTTGCTTCAATCACCCGACGGGGCGCCTCGTACACCCCGTTATATCGGCCCAGGTAACAAGGATCATGGTAAGTAACTTTGTATCCTAATTTCTTGCTGAACTTTAATTTTCCGGAGGTGGTCAATTGATCTAACAGCTCACTATAGTGCAACACTGGCTGGTGACCATTTAAAGTCGGGTATTCATTCTTAAGGGTGTTGTACGTGTGAGGATCAGTGGTGACGATAGTCTTGAAGTTGCTTTTCTCCATCGCCGCCATATTCTTTTCGACCAACATCTCAAATAAGCCTTCTTCTCCCACCCGACGAATATCGTTGCCGGAGTTGTTTTCGTCCTCGTAAAGAATACCAAAATCAAGATCAACCTTTTGGTACACGTCAACCGTCATTTTGGTAATGTCTGCCAAAGAGGGGCTGTACGAGGCGTAGTCGCCAACGAACCACAGGTATTCGACTTTTTCTTTGCGGGCGTCTTTGAGTTTAGGTTTAAAATTTCGGGTCCATCGGGCCCTAGCTCGCGCTGATTTGCCAAATGAGTTACCGTAACGGCCCAGGTTGGCTAGTGCATCCTGTAGCTCGACCTCTACTAATCCTTCGATTACTTGGTTGCGACGCATATCCACGATCGGGACGATATGCTCAATAAACAAAGGACACTCCTGGTCGCAAGCGTAACACATTGTACAGGCCCATAGAGTTTTCTCGCTGATCACGTCACCTACAAGTGACTTGTTCAGCACGCCATTAGACGAACCGCTAGAAAGAGCAGCCCCCCGCTCCATCATGTTGTCGCGCAAATTCATAATCAATAGTTTGGGCGACAATGGTAGTCCGCTGTTATATGATGGACACACATCTTGGCAACGTCCGCATTCGGTACAAGTGTAAAAGTCCAACATATTTCGCCAACGAAACTGCTCTGCTTTGCTGACACCGACGTCCCCATTAAATTCGGGTGCGGATGGAAGCCGACCACGCGGTTCCAGATTTCGTAGAAAAATGGCCGGAACTGATGTAACTACGTGGAAATGCTTGCCACCTGGTAATTCGATGAGGAAAAGGAAGACAACACCTAAGTGTATCCAATAGGCGGTTTCCTCGATCACAACCTGCACGGTCATACTTAACCCCGCAAAAATACTTCCAACGGCCATTGAGATTGGTCGCCAAGCCGCCAAAGGGTCTGCTTCCAAATTGATGCGGGCACCATTCATCACCAGCAAGCTGACCATGATGGTTAGAATGTAGATCAGCACCCGCACTCCCTCATTCTTATGGCTACCTTGATACCGTTCTGGATCGACGACGGCTCGCACATATAAATCGTAGCTGACTGCTATGATAACAAATAGCGTGAACAAGTCTTGCAGCAGAGCCACCGGACCTAAATCCATGAGTGGAAGAAGGAATTCGGATCCAGTGAAGGCGAGCAAGCCATCGAAAATGGCCTGCAATATAGTCGGGAAAAGGAGCACGAATCCCCAGAAAATGAAGAAATGGGCAGTGCCTGGCAGAAAAATGCGAAACAAGCGCTTTTCACCAGCTACGTATACGATCAAAGCTTTGAACCGCTGACCCCATTGCCCATAACGAGGTCCTGGTTGGCCGCGCTGCAAATTCAACCAGAGCAGTTGATATACTTGTCGCAGGAAAATAAACCCAAAGATCAGAAGGGCAAGCAACACGACAATTGATTTAACTGTATCGTATGACATTGCCCACCTCCCTAAGCTTCCTCGATCATCTCAATTAATACTTCAGTGAGATCAAGCAAATCAACTTCGGCACCATATTGCGCCACGTCGAAAATTGGTGCATTAGGATCCGTGTTAATGGCTATAATCATCTTGCTGTCGGTGATGGCCTCAACATGTTCTGGCGCACCACTGATACCCAACGCTAAATACAATTGAGGCTTCACCGTCTTGCCGGACTTCCCTATCAAACGGGAGATCGGCAGCCAACCTTGATCTACCACCGGTCGCGTGGCACTCACGACTCCACCCAACAACTCAGCTAATTCTTCTGCCAGCTCGATATTGTCTTCTGTCTGAATACCACGACCGACAGATATTAAGATGGATTCTTGGGAGATATCCACGTCACCAGCCTCTGGCTCAACGTAACCCACCAGCCTGACGCGTAGTTCCTCCAGTGCCGGGACGGCTACCGAAGTCACGTTGGGTGGTTTATCACTTTTCCCCTCATCCGGTTTAAAATCACCCGGGATCATCGTCACCAGTGCTGTCGGTTCAGGCAAATCACCTTCAACCATGATTTTGCCACCGCATATTTGGCTCACATATTTTCCGTTAGCGCTAAAGTTACGGCAGAGAGCAACTAAAGGCAGATCAAGCCGGATGGAAA
>DOXE01000281.1 GCA_003519205.1 Chloroflexota bacterium | reverse complement strand
GCCAATCGCATGCAGCACGACAACGGTGGCGATCGCCGGCCTCGCGAGCGGAATGACGATCTGCCACACAAATCGGAAGTAGCTGCAGCCATCCATCGCCGCCGATTCATCCAATTCTTTGGGCAGGGTTCGTAGGTATCCAACCAGGATGATAATCCCAATGGGGTTTATCAGGAAGAAGAGGATGTAGCCAACCGGATTGTTATATAGACCCAGCCGCAGAATCAGCTGGAACTGGGGGATTAGGGCCGGCGGCAGGAACAGGGCAATCACAAACAAAGTGAAAATGAGCTTGTGTCCTCGCACGAGGCCGCGGGCGATAGGGAAGGCCACGAAAATAGCGGTGATGATGTAAAGCGTCGTCGACACCGCTGTGTAAATCACTGAATTGATCAAAAGTCTGGCGAAGTTGGCCTGCTCCCATGCATCGACGAAATTGTTGAGGTTTAGCGATGTCGGCAGTCCAGTGGCGCTCTTGAAGAACTCTGGAAGAGTCTTCATCGAGGTACTTACCAGCATAAGCAAAGGACCTAAATACAAGATGCCGAATATCAGCAGGGTGACATAGCCCACAATCCGCCACCAGTTTATCTTCCGCGTGTCGCGCTTATTTGCACTCTGAACTGGCGTAATCTGATCTTTCGAAGTCGTTAGTGTGTTCATTCTAGTACCCCAACCTCTGCTCTCTGCGATTCAGTAGATATTGCGCTGTCAAGCCAATCAACAAAACCAAGGCAAATAGGACCATCGATGCTGCCGCAGCATAGCCTTGCCGGAAACTGGACGACACCGAGCCGGTGGTCTGCCCAAATCCTTCGGCAAAAACCAAATAGCCTAAGACCTGGGTGCCGGCCTTATAGCCAGTCAGCACCAGAAACAGTTGCCAAGCCTGGAGCGAGCCAATGATATTTAGTAGCAAGTTGGTGTTTACTACCGGCGTGATGAGGGGCCAGGTGACATTGCGGAAGCGCTGCCAACCATTGGCGCCATCAATCTGGGCTACCTCGTAAAGCTCTGCAGGGACGGTCTGTAGCCCGGCCAGGAAGATCACCATGGTGATGCCCATGTTAGCCCATATCTGAACGAAGATGACCCAGAAGAAAGCCTCGTTAGGCTGGCCACCCAGAAATTCAGATTGCACTCCGAATAGACCGAGAAAGTTGGCCATCGGGCCACCTTGTGGATACAGGAAAAGAGACCAGATCAAGCCTTGAATAGCTACGCCCAGAATCACGGGCATGAAGAAAAGGGTGCGGAAGAATCTCGTCCCTTTTAGTCCCTGATTCAGCAGCAACGCAACCACGAGTCCGAGCGTGAATTGGATAGTCGTCACCGCAATCATGAATATCAGGGTGCGCGTTAGCGCGTCCAGGTTGTCGCGTGATGCCAGCCCTCGAAACAGGAATTCGTTGTAATTCTCAAGGCCTATCCAATTGACCGGTATGTTCGGGACACCGGTGGCATCCGTGAGGGAGAAAACACTTGTCGCTATCGAGGGTCCAAGAGCGATGATGATGTAAGCCAGTAAGCCAGGTATTAACAGTAGGAAGGGAAGCCATCTCGCCCTGCCTCTGCCGAAAAGATACTGATTCATAGCACGACACTCCCTGAGTTGTTAAGAGAAGCAGACTTCTCGCCTCAAATGAGGCAAGAAGTCCACATCAGAAGTAGGCTCTACTTATTCACTTAGAGAATCAAGTCCGGCCTGGAGATCAGCTTGTGCCTGTTCAGCCAGGGCGGCGGCATCATCCCATTCGTTGAAGGGTTGGAACCAGGAAGCCCCTTCGCCGCCATTGGCCCATTGGCCGGCACCCTTGGGAGCGATCCAGAACTGTTCATAACCCACACGGAAGCTCTCGAGATAAGGGGCAACTTCTTCGCCAAGCTGGGTAGCCAATGTGGCCGTCGGCTGCGTGGGGATGAAACCCACGGCGTTGGCGAAGGCCTCATAGTTATCCGGNNTGGTCATACTTGCCGAATAGATATTGATTATCTTCGGGGTTGTCGCTGCCCGGGAACGGGATGTAGCTCCATTCGAATCCCGGTTCAGCCTCTTCGAGGGCCGGGGCTTGCCAAACGCCGGTGGGCATGAAGCCCACGTCACCGGCGGCGAATCGAGCGGGTGTTGCATCATGGGAAAGGCCAGTGACGCCAGGCTCGAGCATTTCCTGGGCATAGTATTGGTATTTCTCCCACAACTCCAGTGTTTGTTCGTCATTCCACTTGATGTCACCGGTCCATAGACCCTCCACCAGGGCTTCCTGGTCGGGATACAAGGCGCCGAGCAATCCATAGGCACCGACGAAGATAGGCCAGCTATCCCCACCGCCAGCGGTCATGCAGTTAGCGCCAGCTGCGGTTAAGGTTTCACAAGCGGCTACCAGTTCATCCCATGTCGTGGGAACTGCCACGTTATTGGCAGCAAGCAGATCTTCGTTGACGAACATGCCGCTGTAGGAGACGCGCCCGAGATTGATGGAATACACCTTGCCATCGTAAGAACCGGCATCGGTGATGGTGGCCTCATCGTAGTTGTCCACAAACGGCTGACCGGTCAGGTCCATCAGCAGGCCGGCCTCGATGAATTGCTGCCAGTTGGGCGCATCCACATCCGTCATGTATGGCTGGGCACCATTGGCGAAACCGAAGATGTCGATGACGTCCACGTCATTGGCCGTCAAACGAGTCTGCGAAACTGTTGCCAGGTCACCTGCCTCCACAATCGACATGTCTACGGTAACGTTGGGATAGGCGGCCTCAAACTCATCATTAAAGGCCTCCATGAATTCCACCATGGGTGGATTCTGGTGAATGAGGACGCGGAGCGTGACTGGTTCGCCTTCCTCGGCCGCCTCTTCTACTTCCTCGACGGCTTCTTCTACTTCTGCCGCTGGCTCCTCAGCCGCCTCTTCTGCTGGCGCTCCACCCCCACAAGCAACAAACAACAGGCTGGCAACAACCAATAAACCCATGAAAATCCAAATTCTTTTACTCATTTTATCTCCTCCAATAGTTAATGATTGGTTTTATCCGTTACGGGATTGTTCACATGTCTCCAACAAGTGTTTCTATCAAACCAGTTTTAGGTAATATGCACCTCCTTTGAAGCACAATGTGCCCCACCGCACCATAGTAGTGCAAGGGGCACATTTTCTTTTGATATATGATATACATCAAATAGGGCACTAACAAATTGCAATGCAAACAAGTATTCCATCAACAATAGCGTTATGGTAATGAAACCGATTTCATATATATAGCCGTAAAACGCTTATAATATTGAAACCTATTTCAGAAAGCATAGCATAACTATTTGTGCTTGTCAATAGTAAATTGGCCTTTTTAGCCACCCATTTTGATTTCTTCTTTTAAATACTACACCTATAAAATCGTTGTAGTCAGGCTTTATATCATGTGGTTTTTTGTTGTGAAGGGTTTTTAGTGTCGATTATTCTTGACTGAAACCGATTTCAGAGTATAATAACAATCAAGCAAACGAGGTCTTAAAATGGCTGAAGAGACAAAAGTTACAATCGACGATATTGCTGAGAGGGCGAAAGTTTCCAAGAGCACCGTTTCTCGCGTATTGAGCGGCAGCGCGGTCGTTGCCCAGCCAAAACGAGCAGCCGTTCTGAAAGCCATTGATGAACTAGATTATCGACCCAATATATTTGCCCAAAGTCTGGCCAGTGGACGCTCCCTTACCATTGGTGTGCTCACCCAGAATATTGGCAGCCCATTTTATGATGCCATTTTGGTCGGTATTCATGAAGGCCTTGGCGGCAGTGACTATTCGCCGATAGTTGCCGACGGACGCTGGCATCTTGCAACCGAGCAAACAGCGCTGCAAACGCTACTGGACCGCCGCGTTGATGGTTTGATTGTCATCGGAGGGTCTGTGCAAGGAAGTAAGTTGCTCAGGACAGTTGAACAAGTTCCACTCATCGTCGTCGCCCGAAATATACCCGAATTAGGCAGCCACTGTATTTGTCTTGATAACTTTGAAGCAGCCTATAGGGCCACAAAGCACTTGATAGAGCATGGGCATCGGGAGATCGCCCATATAACTGGGGCGCTATCGCAGGGTGATGCTGTGAGGAGACGAGAGGGCTATTTGCAGGCCTTGTCAGACGCTGGCATAAAGCCGGACCCCGAGCTTGTTGTTGAGGGCAATTTCAGAAGGCAATCAGGGGCACTGGCCGTTGAGATGCTACTTACCCGAGGTCGTATGTTCAGCGCGATATTCGCCGCCAACGATCAGATGGCATTTGGGGCGCGTTTGGCTTTGTTCCGTCGTGGACTTCGGGTACCCGAGGATGTTTCCATTGTTGGTATAGACGACGAGCCTGCTTCAGCCTACATGACCCCGCCATTGACGACGATGCGGCAGCCGGCGATAGAGATGGGCGAGGCAGCAGCGCATGCTATTTTATGTCTACTCAATGACGAACCTCTCCCGAATCTGCAATTTAGCATGGAACTGATTGCCCGAGAAACTGTAGCCAGACACATTTAGTCTTAAGGAAGACCTGACCACTGGGAAAGGTACTGCCAAAGGAGGCGTCGTTGGTTTGGTCGTCGGCTTGATATTGGATGGCGCCATTGGTGGGAAGCTTCACGAAGTACCTGTTACCCAACAAGTAGCAGCAGAGGTCAGCGAGGTTGCGGCACAGGTGCAGCACACGGCCGCCGGCATGGATCATCTCATGTAATGGTCATCACCGCGCTTTGGGAGTAGCGCAATTCCATCCGTGATTCACCGAAATCCTCCGAGAAACGGAACCTTCTCGGAGGATTTGGGAAAACAAACTTGCGCTCTATCAGGCCCATTTTTGGGCTTTTTTTACCGGCGAGAGGCGAATTCAAAGTTCACTATTTACTGAGCGTCAAAGGTCACCTGCACCTGAGCGTGGAAACTCAACTGTCCTGGGGATATCCCTGGTTCAGGAATGGCTGCTTCCTCGACGGCAAAACCGCCGCCAACTCGTAGCGGGCTGATGGGCGGTCCACCGATTATTTCGCTGACCACCTTGGCCTCGCCCAGCTCGAGGCCAGCCAATCCAGCCAATTCTTCGGCCCGCGCCTGGGCATCTTCCATGGCTGCAGCGCGAGCTTTAGCTTCCAAAGCGGCCGGATCGGCCACCGAGAAATAAACGCCATGAATGCTGTTGGCGCCGGCCTCGGTGACGGCGGCCAATACCTCGCCCAAGACATTGATATCGCGGACGGTGACATTGACCTGGTTTGAAACCCGGTATCCGGTTACGCCCTCAAAGCCACGTTCGCTATAGTTTTGTTCAGCCCAAAGGCTATAGTTAGCCGTTTGAATGTCCTCAGGGGCAATGCCCTGCTCTTCAAGAGCAGCCATAATTTTGTCGAGGATGGCCTGGTTTTCGCTGGTGGCTTCTTCAACCGTCTCGGCAAAGATCTCCACGCCGACCTGCACATTGGCTTGATCTGGCTCGCCAAAAGCTTCGCCCTGGCCGACTACGGTGATGGCACTACCATCATTAGCCTGGCCGGTAACGGTTTGTGCTGTGCCTGGCGTACAGGCAACGGCCAAAAGGGCAAAAGCCGTTAAAAGCACAAACAAGAAAAGTCTCGACCTTTTATCTGTAAACATCTCGTTCTCCTTGTCAATTTGAAAATTTTCTGCCCGATGATCGATTTCAGGCATACCATATAGACGGGGAGACGTTTGCTTTTGTTCCGCATGTAGTTACTTGAGCTTGGGCAGCCAGAGGCTGACACTTTGCGGCTGCACAGTGTCACGGACCACACGCTCCAATTCGGCCGTCAGCGCCTCCAGTTCTACTTCATCACGAGCAGATTGAGCGAATTGAGCCAGCGCTCGCTGGGCATCGTACTTTTGGCGAAAAAAGCGCCGGTCGATGGCTGTTTGTACGCGGCGGCGCAGCGGTGCAAACAGGGCAGCAATTATCAGGGTGGAGATCACAATGCTGATGGCTGACCGCTGACCGCTGACCGC
>DOXE01000222.1:4506-5355 GCA_003519205.1 Chloroflexota bacterium | reverse complement strand
AACGGCAACATCCCAACAAGATCATAAAACTCTTGAAATGGCTATAAACCTGCATGACCTGATTAACAGCCGTTTGGCTGCAAACCTTGGATTGACCTTTATGGGCATCATGCCACCAAAAATTGGGGCGATTCTGGCCAATTTAGCAGCAGATCATGTGCTGTCACGACCTGGACAACCAATGGCTCAAGCAGTTCGCCAAAACCAATGGGTTGTTCACGGAATGAAGCCAGATAAAGAAGAGCTAGACAGGATCGTCCGTGAAACATTTCGTTCTCGAGCTCTGGCTATCTACGATCTTTTTCATAACATGCGTAATGCTAAGGCTATGAGACAAATGATCGACTTTGGTCCAGAATTCGAATCCTTGGTCGAACGAAACCTAAATCGTCAAGAGGGAACAGTCGTACTGTTGACTCATACCGGCGCTCATGAACTGGTTGGTATTACTGCTGGTCTTCAGGGTATGCAAGGATTTGGTCTTTCTTATCCTGATCAAGGCGGCGGTTACCAATGGCACGACGAAATTAGAGAGCAATATGGTATCAAGGCAGTACCCACGACGATGTCGACATTAAAGCAGGCAACGAATTATCTGAAAGATGGGGGTACCGTAATTACAGGTCTCGAACGACCACTTCCAGAGTCAGGATATAAGCCAATTTTCTTCGGCCGCCCAACAAGTTTACCCGTTCACTATGTTACTTTGGCCGTTCGAGCAAACGTTCCGGTCGTCGTTGCGGCTGTCAGGAGGAAATCCGAAGGTGGCTATTTAATCGTCAGGTCAAATTTCATTCAGATCAAGCGGTTCAACGATCGACGAGAAGAACTTACTTGCAACGCAGAGCG
>DOXE01000222.1:0-4499 GCA_003519205.1 Chloroflexota bacterium | reverse complement strand
ATTGGTATTTTGGGAGCTGTGATCATCTTGACCGGTTATGTATTGAGCAATGAAAATGCCGCTTTTCTTTGGTTAGCCACGTTTGGATTCGTTATCAACTGGTTTGGCGATAGCCTGGATGGCACCCTGGCCCGCTACAGAAAAATCGAACGACCAAAATATGGGTTCTTCGTCGATCATACGGTAGATGCCTTCAGCCAACTATTAATTTTTGCCGGCATTGGGCTATCACCTTATGTCTCGTTTGAATTGGCTATGTTAGCCTTGGTTGGTTACCTTCTCATGTCCATCCTTGTCTATGTCGATACCTATGTTACAGGTGTATTTAAGATTTCCTACGGCAAATTAGGGCCGACCGAGATGAGGGCAATAGCGATCATCCTCAATATAGCCTTCCTTTATTTTGGAGTTCCTACCATCGACTTATCTTTTGTTCAAATTTCGATCTATGACCTCGTAACCCTGCTCATCGCTTCGATACTCATCTTGATTTACATCTTCTCGACAATTCGACGCGCAGGTGAACTGGCACGATTGGAAAGGCCACCTGTATAAATACGAATTTCAAATTAAACGTTTCCTTATCGATGGCTCTCGTTGGTTGTGGTGATGAGAATATTATCCCAGGAATTCTATGCTCGTCCTGCTAGATTAGTCGCTCCGGATTTGCTGGGAAAAAGGCTTGTACGCAATTATGATGGTCAACGGATTGCTGGATTGATCGTCGAAACTGAAGCTTATTGCGATGCAGAAGAGCCGGATTTAGCCTGTCATGGCGATCGGACCAACAAGGGTCGCCCAACGCCGCGCACCAAGGTCATGTTTGGTCCCGCGGGATTTGGATATGTCTATTTTACTTACGGGATGCATTGGATGTTCAACGTTGTAACCGGAAAGACCGGGCAGGCAAATGCCGTTCTCATCCGAGCTTTGGAGCCGGTGGAAGGTGAGTGGCTGATTGCCCGAAACCGTGCTGGCCGGGAACGTGCTGATTGGACGAATGGACCGGCAAAGTTGGCCCAAGCCCTGGCTATTGACGGAACCCTCAATGAGGTTTGCCTTTTCAAGACCGAGGGTGGTATATGGATTGAGGACCAGCCGACAATATCCTTCGAAAACATCTCGACAGGTCCCCGGGTAGGTTTGGGGAATACACCAGAGCCATGGATATCAAAACCCTGGCGATATTGGCTGACCAACAACAGGTACGTTTCTGGAAAGAACCGCGGCTGAATGGATTTACTCATTCGATATGATATGATGATTAAAAACACGTGATCAGTGGAGGATACATGAATTTACTGGAGGGTAAAACAGCCCTTATCTTTGGACTTGCAAACAACAAGTCAATCGCTTGGGGAATCGCCAAAGCATTTCATCAAAACGGGGCTACTCTTGGTTTTAGCTATGGCATACCGCAATTAGAGAGGCGAGTAATGCCCTTGGCTGGAGATTTGAATGTAGATTTTGTAGAACCGTGTGATGTGACCAAGGACGAAGATATAGACGATGTATTTAATAAGGCTGAAAAACGATTTGGTTCGATTGATATACTGATTCACTCAGTGGCATTTGCCAAACAAGATGATTTAGCCGGACGTTTTGTCAACACAAGCCGAGATGGATTTGCGATGGCTTTGGACATTAGCGCCTACAGTCTTGTCGCGCTTGCTCAACGGGCGTCAGGTTTAATGCCGGCTGGGGGAAGCATGTTAACGATGACTTATTACGGTTCAGAAAAGGCGATACCCCATTATAATGTGATGGGTGTGGCTAAGGCCGCACTTGAGGCCAGCGTTCGCTACCTGGCCATGGATTTAGGTCCTGACGGGATTCGGGTTAACGCCATTTCGGCCGGGCCAATTAAAACATTAGCTGCAGCCGGGATTGCCGGTTTTCGTAAGATGTTGCGATATACCAGCGAGCGAACACCTATGCGGCGAAATGTTGATCAGGATGAAATAGGGAATACAGCGCTCTGGCTCTGCAGTGATTTATCCAGTGGCATAACAGGTGAAGTAGTCTATGTTGACGCAGGATATCACATCCTCGGTATGCCTGAACCGCCGGAAAATTGGGAATAGAGGTCTGGGAATGCGCTGCCAGCATAGACTCGAATAAATCCAAAAACGTGACCCAAACCTTCAGCAAACGTTTGACATAGCGCCCCAATCTTGTATACTTTTCCTTTAGAAAGAATTTAGTAAATTAACAATATATCCTTATCGAGAGCAGTGGAGGGACCGGCCCGAAGAAACTGCAGCAACCCCCCATTTTTAAGGGAAGGTGCTAATTCCGGCAGCAAAAGCTGGGAGATAAGAGGAGTCGCAAGAAAATGTAGGCCTCTTGACCAGTTCGAGAGGCCTTTTTATATTCTGCATTTTCCAGGTCGAACCAGCCTGTATGTTTAATATGTTGAGGGAACCGGAGTTTCTGTAAAAAAATTTACACTCGCCGATCCCTCGTCAGTAAATATATTTCAAAAGATTCATTTTGGAGGATCACTTCATGAGTACAACTTTTATGACCTCACCAAGTTTATTGTTCACATCTGAATCAGTGACGGAGGGTCATCCCGATAAGATCTGTGATCAAATCAGCGATGCGATCTTGGACGCCATCATCGAGCAAGACCCAACGGCCCGTGTGGCCTGCGAAGCGGCCGTTAAAACTGGATTCGTCTTATTGCTTGGCGAGATCACAACCACGGCGTTCGTCAATTTTGACGAATTAGTCCGTAACGTTATTACGGACATTGGTTATGATGATAGCCATATAGGATTTGACGGAAACACGTGTGGTATTCTAGTTGCTGTTGCCAGTCAAAGCCCCGATATCGCCCAGGGTGTGAATACGGCGCTTGAGTACCGCAAGAACGGCGATAGCGATATTGAGATTGAGGCTATTGGTGCCGGTGATCAAGGAATGATGTTTGGATTTGCCTGCAACGAGACCAAGAATTTAATGCCATTACCTATCGAATTAGCTCATCTTCTGACTAGACGATTGGCGGAAGTCAGGCGGGATGGCACACTACCTTGGGTACGGCCTGATGGTAAGGCCCAGGTGACAGTTGAGTATGCTTTCGGCAAACCTCTGAGGGTTCACACGGTCTTGGTCAGTACCCAACATTCGCCAGATGTGAACAGTGATACGCTTAGGCAGGAAATTATTGATCACGTTATTTTACCGGTATTGCCTACACATCTGGTCGATGATGATTTGCGGATTTTTGTTAATCCGACCGGCCGATTCGTTATTGGAGGCCCGATGGGCGATGCCGGAGTAACCGGCCGAAAAATTATCGTTGATACTTATGGCGGCATGAGTAGGCATGGCGGTGGCGCTTTTAGCGGTAAAGATTGCACCAAGGTTGACCGAAGTGCCGCTTATGCAGCCCGATGGGTGGCCAAGAACCTGGTTGCAGCGGGTTTAGCCGAGCGATGTGAGGTTCAAGTGGCTTATGCCATTGGTGTGGCTGAACCTCTGAGTATCAATGTTGAAACCTTTGGCACGAGCGAGTACCCGGATGAATTGCTGGTTGAGTTAATCGAGGAACATTTTGATCTGCGACCGGGTGCAATTATCCGCGACCTAAATCTGCGCCGGCCGATCTATCGGTCAACTGCTGCGTATGGTCACTTCGGCCGAGATGACATCGATGCACCATGGGAGGATGTTAGTAAGGCGTCTAGTTTACGGGCGTCGGCACGTGAAAAAGCCGCTGAAATCATTTGAAGTTGCCTAAAACTTAGCCCCTAAACAAAGCCTGAACCAGATCGATTTAGGAGGTTGGGAGAAAAAACCATACGAAATTCTCTGCTTGACGGCCCGTTAGGCCTGCGCTAGAATCGAAACGTTTGCAGAGAGAACTCTATGGACCCGCCAGGTTATTGCCCCTTGGGCAGTCTTGTTCTATCTAGAGACCTGACGGGTTCATTTGTGGACGGATAATAGACTGTGTTTGAAACCCTAGGTAATCGCCTTCAAGGCACGTTCGATAATCTAACCCGGCGTGGCAAACTGACTGAAAGAGACGTTGACGCGGCTATGCGAGAGATTCGCCTGGCATTGTTGGAGGCTGACGTTAACTACAAAGTCGTCAAAGATTTTGTGACGCGGGTTCGCGAGAGAGCTGTTGGTCATGAGGTGATGCGGAGCCTGACACCAGGTCAACAGGTTGTAAAAATCGTTCATGAAGAGCTGATCGCAACTTTAGGCCAACCTGGTCGCCTGAACCTGGGCATGCAGTCGCCGGCTGTTATCATGCTGGTAGGTCTACAGGGCTCAGGCAAGACGACCACAGGTGCAAAGCTTGCTTTACTCTTGCGCCAGGAGGGGCGAAGACCCCTATTGGTAGCCGCCGATGTATATCGACCGGCAGCTATTGATCAACTTGAAACCCTAGGCCGACAGCTTGATATCCCAGTTTATAGTGAAGGTGTCCATGCCAATCCTGTAAATGTTTGTGCCAACGCCATCAAATATGCTAGGGAAAT
>DOXE01000396.1 GCA_003519205.1 Chloroflexota bacterium | reverse complement strand
AAGAAATTTTCCCACCGAATTATCCCGCATCGCCAAACCTGGCAATCCTCTTACATGGTGTCACTGGTAGCGGCAAGACCGAAATCTATCTACGGGCAGTGGAATTGGCCCTCAAACGCGGGCAACAAGCCATCGTTCAGGTGCCCGAAATGGCACTCACGCCCCAAACAGTACGCCGATTTGCCACCCGGTTCCCGGACCAGGTAGCCGTGTTGCACAGCCGGTTAACTGATGGCGAACGTTATGATACGTGGCGAAGGGCCCGACAAAACCAGTTTAGCATCGTGGTCGGCCCGCGTAGCGCCCTTTTTACCCCTTTCAAAAATACAGGCGTCATTATCCTGGACGAAGAGCACGATAATAGCTACAAGCAGACCCCTCCCGTCCCCCCACCCTATTACCACGCCCGAGAAGTGGCCGTCGAACTCGGCCGCTTAATAGGTGCGATGGTAATCATGGGTAGTGCCACGCCCAATGTGGTCACCTATCACAAGGCCAGGGCAGGACAATACAATCTATTGGAGCTTCCAAAGCGAATTATGGGACACCGCAGGCGAATCGAAGGACAGGTTGAGAGAACGCGACGAGCCAGCATGTATCATCGTCAGACAGGTGATCCCGACGATGCCTTGACCATCCCGTTGCCGCCAGTTCAATTAGTCGATTTGCGACAAGAGCTCAGGGCTGGTAATCGAAGCATTTTTAGCCGAATATTACAAAAAGAACTAAATGAAACCTTAGCCAGGGGGGAACAAACGATTCTATTCCTGAACCGGCGCGGAACAGCTACCTTTGTCATGTGCCGCGATTGTGGCTTAGTCCTTAATTGCCCGCGTTGTGACATGCCCCTGACCTATCACCGGCCGGGTGCCATGCTCGAATGCCACTACTGCGGTCGGAAAGAACCCCCGCATGATAATTGCCCCAATTGTGGGTCACACAGGATTAAATATTTCGGGCTGGGAACCGAGGAAGTTCAACGCCTGGTCCAGATCCAATGGCCGGAGGCACGTACCATACGCTGGGATCGAGATACGACGGCCGGTCGGGACACTCATGAAGACCTGCTGGCTAGTTTTATCAACCAGGAGGCCGATATCCTGGTTGGCACTCAAATGATCGCCAAAGGGCTCGACCTGCCGCTGGTGACATTGGTGGGCGTGATCTCGGCCGATGTTTCCTTAGGGCTGCCCGACTACACCATTGGCGAGAGGACCTTCCAGATATTGACACAAGTAGCCGGTCGGGCTGGTCGGGGGCTCCTAGGTGGCCGGGTGATCGTCCAAACCTACCAACCGGAACATTACGCGATTCAGGCAGCGGCCGAACACGATTACACAAATTTTTATCTGGATGAGATCCGATTTCGCACCCAACATAATCTCCCCCCGTTCCGCCGGTTGGCCCGCCTGATCATTGCCGATCCTATTAGAGATCGGGCCGAGAAAGAAGCCCACCAATTGGCAGGCTCTTTGCGGTCGCTAGCCCGAGAAAAGGGAATGGTTTCGACCGAGTTTTTAGGTCCGGTCCCGCCATTTTTCCACCGGCTTGAAGGCCGCTATCGGTGGCAGATCATCATCCGCTCACCAGATCCGGTGCGCCTGCTAAAAAATCACCAGATCCCCCCGCGATGGATCGTCGATATCGATCCCGTTAGCACTCTATAGAAAATGATATGAAAAATACCCTCGGGCCGACTCGAACGGCCAACCTACGCATTAGGAGTGCGTTGCTCTATCCTTTGAGCTACGAGGGCTAATATTTTTCCGATAAAATTGTAGCAGCTTAAAAGCTGGTATGCCATTCATCCTGCAAAATATTAGTTTGGACATCTGACTTCACCGGCCGAAAATTTGCTCCATGAAGCGTTTGCCGTTCTTCGTCTACGGTACATTATTACCGGACCAGCCAAATTATGACCTCATTGTTAAAGAATCCATTGAGCAACGGCGTGCGTATTTTCCGGACGGGCGACTTTATGATCTTGGCCCCTTTCCCATGCTCTTGGAGGGAAGTGGCGGCTTGGTAAAGGGCATCCTTTATTCGATAAATGAAGCTGATTATCCCATCATCTTGCATCGACTGGATGCCTTAGAAGGATTCAATCCGCGAAACCCATCTGCCGGCGACTTCCGGCGGGTTGAACGATTGGTTAATTTAGTGAGCGGTAGTTCGATTATGGCCTGGGTCTATATCGGTAAACCGGCATCGATCAGAGGTGCCAGATTAATTCTATCGGGTGATTGGATTGCTTATTCAAGTGAGAACAAGGATAAATTAGTGGAATGGTGGGTAAACTGGCGCATTGGCAAATCCGGCTAATTGAGCAAAAATAAGGCGATAGCAACATGGATTCGAATAAAAATTGGGATATTCAACAGTGAAAAGAATTGCCGTTTTTACCAGTGGTGGGGATGCGCAGGGAATGAACGCGGCTGTTCGCGCGGTCGTTCGCATCGCCCTCGATCGAGGTCTTGAAGTTTTTGCGATCTATGAAGGTTACCAGGGAATGGTCGATGGCGGTGACCGCATCCGCCCGGTGGATTGGAATGATGTTGGAGGTATTTTGCATCGAGGTGGAACTGTTATTGGATCTGCCAGGTGTGAAGAGTTCCTTCAAAGAAATGGCCGCATGAAGGCTGCCCAAAATCTGGTCGAAAAGGATATTGAGGGCTTAATTGTCATTGGAGGGGATGGCAGTCTGACAGGCGCGCATGTCTTTCGCCAGGAATGGCCCGAGTTGTTAAGGGAATTAGCCGAAGCCGGGAAAATAACAGCCCAGGAAGCTAAACGCCATCAACAGCTGGCTGTGGTGGGCATGGTTGGATCGATCGACAACGATTTTTTTGGGACTGACATGACGATTGGGGCCGATACTGCCCTGCACCGCATTACCGATGCTGTCGACGCGATATCCAGCACGGCCGCCAGCCACCAACGCTCCTTCATCGTCGAGGTCATGGGCCGCCACT
>DOXE01000081.1 GCA_003519205.1 Chloroflexota bacterium | reverse complement strand
GCAGCCCGGCCAATCAAGGCCAGGTAATGAGTCTCCTGTGTGGTCGTCAGCTCTTTGTCGGTATGAGCGACCAGGTATGCATGGTTTTTTTGAAGTACATACTCCAACAATAAACGTGCATCCAGGGCAGAACTTGATGAGAGAGCCAACTGTCTGCGGCCGAAGGCCAGAGCCTCTTTAATGGTCATCATAATGGCAAACGATAATTGTAATGGGGCTTTTTCTAGGCGGCAATCTAACGGTAAGCTATTTAAGACGAAACCCTCCAGCAAGATTTGCTTGGAGGGTTTCGTCCGGAATTGAATCAGATTGATTCCATCCCAACCGGCTTATTACTTTCGTTAGTACAGGTTTGGATAAGGGATGAGTGCCCTATCTTCTAAATGTTCCAGGATTATGATGGCGCTTTCCCGTGGAGTTTGATCGTCAGTTCGTATGTGAATATCTGGATCTAGTGGTATCTCATAAGGATCAGAAATGCCGGTGAAATTTTCGATTTCTCCGGCGATAGCCTTTTTGTAAAGGCCCTTTACGTCCCGCTCAATAACTGTGTCTAACAAGGCATCCACGTAGATCTCGACGAAGTTTGTAGTCTCGGATCGGACTTTGTCACGTGTTTTTTGGTAAGGTGAGATAAATGAACAGATGCAGCCAACGCCATTACGGGACAATAACTTAGCCACGAAGGTGACCCTCTCAATATTCTTATCACGGTCTTCCTTGCTAAAGCCGAGATCTTGGGTGAGACCTTGCCGGACGATGTCGCCGTCTAGACGCTCTACTTTCAAGCCCCGGTTGCGCAGCTCTCCTTCCAGTATTTCGGCGATCGTTGTCTTTCCCGAGCCTGAGAGGCCGGTTAGCCAAAGGACAAATCCTTTTTGATCTAAAGCGGATGGCTTCATAATGACATCCTAACGTTATTGTTTATGGATGAAAAAGTATATTTTATCACCTTGTACCATTTGTCCTGATAATTTTTCCTTGCATATCGGCCGGGATCGGCAATCCAAAGATGTCTAGAATAGTTGGGGCAAAATCCATCAACTGGGTATCTGGCAGGCACAAACCACCAAGGTTTTCTTTCGGTGGGGTATAAATATAGAGCCCGTTGACTGCGTGATTGGCATCATCAGGTCCCGTGTCATTCTTGAAAGTATAGATGTCTCCATGACCAAAACTGCTCACTGATCGCCAGCCCATGTTGTCAAAATAAACAATCAAATCTGGAGCTACATTACGAACCTGGCGGTAGATTTCTTGGGGCTTGAAGACCTTGGTATCCAACGGCGATCCATCCGGTGCAGGTATATGCTCAATGTTTTCGGCCAATTTATTGCGAAAATCTTCATATTCTTCAGCCTTTATCACACCACTCGGCTCCCGGCCGGCAACATTAATAAAGATCCGTCCGTAGTAACCGCCGTCACCCCAAACGGTTGTTTTGGTCCAATCTACCTCAACTTTTTCAAAAGAGGAAAGATGCCCCTCTGGCGGATCGTCTAACAGCACTAGATAACCTTCACGCCTTAACCATTCGTTGATACAGATGCCGCCATCCATCTTTTTCACACCGTGGTCCGAGACGACGATGATGTGTGTTTCGGGTGGCAAACGTTCCAGGAGCATCCCAATTTCCTGATCCAGGTATTGGTAATAATCTCTTATCGCATTGACATAAGGGCTTGAGGGGTCGTGCTTGTGATGGTTGTGATCGTGATGGGCCCAAAGGCCATGATGGATACGGTCGACGCCCATTTCCACAAACATGAAGAAATCCCACTCTTTTTCTTCCAACAAGTAACGAAGCACTTTGAAACGTTTGCGAGTCATGTCGTTGATCTGTTTCAACAAGAATTCTTTATCGTCCGTTCGGTACTGGGGGACGTCGACGTCATAAACTTCAGGCGCTAACAACTGCTCAACCTCTTCCCTTAGTGAAGGTGGGTGAGTCCATTGGATCTTAGGGTTTGTCGTGCTTGGTGTCAGGAAACTGGATATAAGGTAACCATTGATGGGANNACCGATAGGCCAGTAGCGATATAGCGGTTGTCATAGGTATAGTCGGCCCGATTGCGAAAACCATAAAAACCAAGAATCCCTGGGTCCTTGCTACTGGTCATGCTGCTCCAAGCTGGGACGGTGATGGCCGGCGTAGAACTGTACATCACGCCATAGGCACCGCTATCCATTAGTCGCTTCAAGTTGGGGAGCTCATCGCGCCAGGCGTCAAAAATAAGCTCAGGGGGTGCGCAATCAAGGCCAATGACAAATACCTTTGTATCCTTCTTTCGGCCGAATAAATTCTTAAACATATTCTCCTACCCTTTTTCGAAGGCGCGCCAAATACTCGCAAGATCATTCCCTCTTTTTTTTGTTTTGAATCCCAGACAAAAGGACTTGAGACACTTCAGGCCGGGTAAATTCAGGCGGTAACATCTCGCCCCGCTCTAACATCTCGCGTACTTGAGTACCGCTCAGGTAAATCCAATCTTCCTTGCCATGCGGACAGGTCTTCGAGCTGACGACCATGCTGCATTTACGGCAGTAAAATGTATAGTCGAAGGGTAAGATCTCGATACCAATCTCTTCTCTGGAGAAATTGTCGAAGATCCTTTGAGCATCATAGGTGCCGTAATAATTGCCAACGCCGGCATGATCGCGGCCAACAATGAAATGGGTGCAGCCGTAATTTTTCCGGATTATGGCGTGGAAGATGGCCTCGCGAGGACCAGCATAACGCATCGCTGCTGGAAAGACCCCAAGTAGGACGCTCTCAGCCGGATAATAATCGCGTAGGATCGCTTCGTAGCTGGCAATCCGCACATCAGCCGGGATATCGTCGGCTTTTGTTACTCCCACTAGGGGGTGCAAAAAGAGGCCGTCGACGATCTCTAAGGCTGCCTTTTGGATATATTCGTGGGCGCGATGAATGGGATTTCGGGTTTGAAAACCGACGATTCGACGCCAACCGCGCCGGGCGAACATGCGCCGGGTCTGGCTTGGGGTGTGACGCAATTCCGGAAATTCACTTTGGGCCGCGGCCGGCAAATTGACGACCCAAACCTCTCCTCCCAATAGAACGTCACCTTGTCCGTAAAGGCGAGCTACCCCGGGATGAGCCTCATCTGTTGTGCCATAGACTAATTTTGCCTCCTGCTTTTTATCATACCCGAATTTTTCGGTTACTTCCATGATTGCCAGGACGTTACCGTTTTCGCAAAGGGCTATTTCCTGGCCAAGATCGATGTTAGCAGCGTCTTCCTCATCTACGGCCAAGGTAACGGGAATCGACCACAGTAGATTGTTGCTCAGTCGCATATCTGTGACGACCCTTTGGTAATCAGCCTGACCCATAAAGCCGGTTAAGGGGC
The DNA here is from genome assembly GCA_003519205.1 of Chloroflexota bacterium. Lineage (GTDB taxonomy): Bacteria > Chloroflexota > Anaerolineae > Promineifilales > Promineifilaceae > UBA11865. The sequence goes on along the minus strand of DOXE01000081.1, from coordinate 3,443 downwards.
TCATGGCTCCGGTAGCGATAAGCTCCAGGTCCGTCAGGTTCATCGCTTTCAATTCTAGTTTCGTTAAATTTTCTGCCCTTTCCTGGATGGCCTGCCGCATTTGCCCACGGAGCATGCGGTTAACCAGTTGCCCACCATGTGGTGGGCTAATGTCCAGGAGGGCAGTGGTGCTCCCGGTCGTTTCATTGTTCATTATTATAAACTCCCTTGATAATTGCTTTTTGTGCTTTTCCGTATCGGCAATTAGAAATTTGGCTCACGGTGGCACAACATCAAAAAGGCATTGCTTGTGGCAATGCCTTACATTATTTTACAATTTTTATTTGCCCGGGTAAATGTACACCGATAAATTCTCATAGTAGATCTAGCCTATCGAAAATATGATTCCAATCGTAGCGTTCCATAAAATCGGGACCTGGTAATACTTCTGGATCTAGGTCAAGGATATTAGCGATACAGTTGGCAAAATCGTCCCAATTATTTTGAATTATCAAGGAAGATCCAAAAACATCTCGTTCCAATCCTTCAGCACCAATAGGTGTACTAATTACCCTTCTATGACAGGCAACGCTTTCCAATATCTTTAATCTGGTTCCGCTTCCGGACATTAATGGAGCGATGACCACATTCGAACTTCGAATAACGGCCACCAGATCATCAACGAATCCTGCAAAAAGGATTTCTGGTGGCAATTTTTTTGGACCGTGCTGAAAGTAATCTTCTGCCCCTGCACCGGCTATCACAATTCGCCAATTCATGTGTAATTCACGGAGTCTTGGACATATCTCATCGATAATAATGTCCACTGCGTGTTTGTTAGCTGAATAATTTAGTGAACCATAAAACAAGATCAAAGCTTGCTCAGGTTCAAGTCCGAGACTTTTTTTTACATTTTTGGTGTCAGGAGCGTAATCAGAAAGGGTGGCGATGTCAGCTCCATTTGGAGCAACATGCAGCTTCTGTGTGGGTACTTTGAATGTGGACTGGATCAATGCTTTGTCGATTTCCGAAACACATATTACCTGGTCTGCAATTGTGTATGCTAACAATTCAAAAATAGCTATCAAAGGCCAGAAAGGGCTACTGGCTTGTTTAAACCTATAGTATTCGACGTTATGTGTGTCAATAATTAAGGTTCTCCCTGTAAGCAGCTTTAGTATACACCCATGGATCGCACTCCATAGGAATGAAACAAAAATAATTTCAATTTTTTCCCTTTGGACGGTACGCATAAGTTTCTGGAAAAATCGCAGATTGAATAATTGGGCAAGTACTCGCGGTGAGTTCGCAATACCCCGCTCAACCCCTTGCTCATCAGACTCCCTTCCATATCGGAAAGCGAACCAAACTATATTCTTATTTGACAAGTATTTATACTGATAGTGTGTCCGGGTTATTGTACCGTTTAATGTTGGCCACCTTTCAAATGGGCTAATTAGCAGAATCTTTCTTCCCTGAATCATTGATTGGAAGATGGTGTGGCCGATTAACGTGTGGTTTATGATCAGTACAAAGATGACTCAAGGGAGTTGAGTGATAACCTGTCCTAAGTCTATCGCTTGACCTGCTTCGACTGTAATTAGGAGTCGAGATCCATCAAGTTCTTGAAGGGGAAATTCATAAACAGCCAAGTTGGCTATGATCCCATATTCTCCAGGTGAAATGTTCTCGAAGATAAAAACACCGGTCGGAAACATTTGCGCGCGTGGTGAATCTTCGTCATAACCGATCAGGGAGGGATTACCCTCCGTATCCTTGATTACTTCGGCCAAAATGAGTTCGTACGGTGTGAAAGGTATAAATCCTTCACCAACCATCTCTTGTATTAAAATTCCACCAACCACCCCAGTTTCAACCCCGGCATCGGGCAGATCGAAGGAAGGGTTTGGGGGTTCTGCTGAAAGGTCAGGTAGTTCCGAATTTGCTGGTCCTGGATATGCTGAATTCTCTTCTCCATCAGCTTCATCCGAAGCTGGATAGGCTGAACTATCCTTTACATCCGTTCCTTCCGGTTCAGGATAGCTGCTAGTTTTGTCGGAAGTCGTTATTGTCGGTTGAATGGTTGTTTCTGGAGGTAAATCCTGGGATTGACTATCTTGCATTGCCTCCTCTGAACCGCAAGCACTTAAAAGCAAAAAAGCTGCTATGCTCAGTCCCAGTAGTAAAACAGAAATCGTCTTAAGCTTCATCGTTTTAATATCTCTGAGGGGCATCATGATCGACAAAAAGCAAATAATATAGCGCGATATTTTGGTACTGGGGCGATAATGTATAAGAGCCACCTTCGTAGTGAAGGCGGCTCTTTACAATACATTTTTTAAAGGGTACTAATTAGTTGTTGAAGCCCTCGTAGGTGAATAATTGATCACCACTACCAGAGCCAAGCTCGTTCACAACACCAATGATGGGGACGCTACCAGTAGCGTTGCATACAGCTGAACCAACAAAACCCGAGGCCAGGTTGTTTTGCTGCAGATCATTGAATGCATCACCCGGGCTTAATGAAGGACTGGAAACCGAACCTGTCACCGAACCATCGTTGCTGGCAAAGTTACAGGTGACGACCGTATTACCTGATCCGACATTCTGAACATTGAAACCCGTGTAGAAGCCAGAGTTACGATCCATGATGAGTGGCATCACGACTTCATCCGTTGCCTGAGATGCAACGAATGCATTGTATGAGCTACCCTTGTTGGTGCCTAGGTTAAGCTGATTCACGATGCTTACCAAGTCAGCGTTAGCTGAGTTGGTCGTGACCTCAGCCGAGCCAACGAATTTGGCACCAAGCGCACAAGTAGTTGATGGCGCACCACCGAAGGTGAAAGCATTCAAAGCAAAGGTCGAAGAATTATTAGCGGGCACTGACTGGGTTTCAGTACAAGCAGTACCACCACCTGAAACAGGGGTGTATGAAACAGTTACATTAGTTGGGGAACTTCCTGTGTTCTGAATTTGGATACCGGTGATGAAACCAGAGTTGTTCGCGTTGACAAGGGGAATAACCGGATTCGGATCGCCGCCAGTAAATCCATTATAGGCGAACNNCCGCCAGTACCTGCGTCCACTTTTGCAGAGCCAACATAGCCAGAGGGCAGACAACTATTCGTTGCCTGGTCGAAGGTTCCTGCCGCGCCTGGCTTTATTGTTTTCGCCTCCGTACAAGCTGTGCCAGCATACGAAACATTGACCGTTGCATCACTGGCACCGGCATTTTGAACGTTGAACCAGGTTGAGAAGCCGCTGTTTTGTTTCATGATCAAGGGCAAGGCTACCACTTGTGCCCCTTGATCGAGTCCTCCATAACTGGCACCGAAGGCTGATCCATTACCCAAGACGTTGGTTATGGCCGCAACTGCGGTGTCGGATGAGATAACGGCCGATCCGTCGAAACCCGCGCTGGCATCAATCGGGAAATATGTCTTCGACTTACCAGCACTGAT
>DOXE01000491.1 GCA_003519205.1 Chloroflexota bacterium | reverse complement strand
TATGATAGACATCATTCGCCATGACCAAGGTGATTTCGTGCTGGGTTCGCGTTTTCTTACTAAGGGCGGAGCTCTTGAAGGTGGAATGCCCCGCTACAAGTACCTGGCCAATCGTTTCTTGACGGGCGCAGAGAATCTTGTCATGGGCACCCATCTGTCTGAGCTGCATACTGGTTACCGGGCTTACAGCCGGGAAGTTTTAGAGCACGTCCCCTGGTTACGCAATTCTAACTCCTTTGCCTTCGATACCGAGATGATCTTTCAGGTGTCCCATTTTGGTTTTCGCATCTGCGAAATCCCGGTCAGCACGCGTTATTTCAACGAAGCCTCGAGTATCACCTTCCGGGCCAGCGTCGCTTACGGTCTTAAAACCCTTTATACAGCTTTTCGTTACCTGCTGCATAAGAGTGGGATATGGCCTTATCCTCTATTTTCTGAGCCACTACCAGGTGCAAAAGTCTCTTCCCAACCATCATAATCCTCGCGATTTAAGAATTTCTATGTTCCATGGTTAGTTGGTTATCCATTCGACGCCCATCGGTTATACGTGCCACAATCTCGCCGGCGAATTTGCGTTGGTTTTTATTCTTTGGTCTGGCATTAGGGATCTGGTTATCGTCAACACTGTATGTCGATACCTTAAGCCTGCCATTTTTTGAAGACGATCCGGGGCATATTCGCTGGCTGTCCCAATTTAGCAGCCCTTTTACTCCCTTCATTACGGCTGCGGGTATTCCAGCCTACCGGCCGTTGGGCGAGATGCTGTTGAAGCTGTGGTATATATTCTTAGGCCGACATGATGCTGCCTGGCTGCGGTTCCTCAATATCAACATGCATTACCTGAACGTGGCCCTTGTAGCAGCGCTGGCCTGGCGACTGGATGCTGGACGCTGGCGGTATGTCACCGCTGGAATAGCGGCAACCCTGTTTGGGGTCCTGCCTTTCGCTTACCAGGCTATACCCTGGATCAATGTCTTCTTTTACCCACTGAACAACCTGCTGCAGTTGCTGATGGTGCTGGTTTATTGGGAAGCTCGGATCAGGCGATCCAATAGCCTGCTCGTCGTGGCCCTCTTCTTGTGTGCGCTATCGCCTTTCGAGATCGAATATGGGCTGATGAGCAGCGGGCTGCTGCTCGCAGTGGAAATTGTGATGGTATTGCAGCGAAGGCAAAAGGCCCTGTGGTTAGGTGGTCCTCTGATGGGATTACTCCTTAATGTGGGCTTCCTCCTGATCTGGCTGTTAGTACCCAAAAGCGCTTACCAATTCGGCCCACCAACGCCGGAACGGGTGATGCAGATCAGCGCCTATTTGCTGCAAGGCATCACCTATCCCGCTGCTCCATTGGCCCTAGCTCTAAAAACCCGGTTTGGCCTAAACGATTTATTGTCTATCGCCCTTGTCGGCTTATCAGTGTTACTATTGGTCGTCGCCGTATTAGCCTATCGTCGCAAGTGGCCGACCCTGGTTATGAGTCTTCTCTGGTTTTTTCTCCTAAACCTGCCGGGTTTGATTACTTTAACCTTTGACTACGTCATTAATTCACCGCGACTGCTCTATCCATCGGGACCAGCCCTGGCCTGGATCTGGGCAGCGTTCTTCACAGCCTTGGTTGAGCTTCCGAAAGCGCGAGCATCTCGATTAATTTTGGCTGGAGCGACTGGATTAGCCATATTGATAATTGTGGTCATGAACGTCGACTTTGTCGGCACCCGAATGGAACACTATCACATAGCTGAAGAACCGATTCACCAATTGGGGACGATTGCTGCAGAAGCTGCGACAGATGACAAGTTGTTGGTGGTGAATATGCCCTCCTGGCTGACGCCCTCTGAAAGAACCTTTGCTTTGGGTAATAACGGCATCCAGCTCATTCCCTTTTACATCTCGATCGAAGACTTTGTCTACGCCGCCAACGATCGTGACCACCCAACCAAAGCCATTCAATTTCATAATATCCGCCGGGAGCAGCCGTACTACTATGGATTACATGGTCAGCGGGTCAGTTGGGATGAGTTGCAGGAGAATTTATCCCAGGCTGGTGATGTTTACTTGACCCAATATGAACCAAGTAACATCGAACTGGTCCCGGCCGGCCGGGTAACAGGCATCGATTGGGAAAACGTGACGGAGGGAGCCGAAATCGTGACAATTGACGACAGGTTTGATTTAGCTTTGGCCGGGTACCAGAAAGATGGCGATTCCCTTCAACTTGACCTGGCCTGGAATATTCGCGAAGCAACACCTGATGATTTGACTGTCTTTGTCCATTTATACAGCCCTGACGGACACTTAATGAGCCAGGATGATGGCTACCCACTTCGAGGCTTATCCCCATTCTGGTTATGGGAGTCAGGGCAGGTTTTGCGTGACCGGCGAACCCTAACCTTTCCGGCCGATTCTCCTTCCGGCAGCTATGCTGTGGCTGTTGGTCTGTATGATCCAGACACCGGCCATCGGCTATCTGCCGAGGATTTAAATGGAAATCCGTTACCTGATGATGCAGCCATCCTGTTACAAATCGAACGGCCATAAAAGCCCATGCCTGTGAAAAACAGATCAAAAGTTATTCCCTGGGTGCTGTACATTATCTGGTGTATGGTCATTACTTTATTAGCTTATGGCACGGCCCTCAGGCTGCCGCTTTTCTTCGACGATTTAGTTCATCTTCCTTTCGTAGATAAATATAGCCTGGTCGAAATGTGGCAGACGGCCGGCAGCCTGGCTTATTACCGCCCACTACCATTTACGGTATGGGATATCATGTATACCGCTTTAGGCCGGCATGATCCCCTCCTTCAGCATGGCTTCAACCTCCTGTTACACATGGTGAATGGCATCCTGGTTGGCTGGCTTGCCGGACAGCTTTGGTCGAAGTTCGCCCTTTTTAAGGGTCAAGATCCGTCCGGGTGGCTACGCAGCTTCTTAAGCGCTACCCTTTTTCTGTTATTTCCCTTTAGTTATCAGGCAGTTCCCTGGGTTGGCTCTCTGGCCCACCTTTTTGTCACCTTCCTTGTTCTGCTTAGTCTAGCTACTTACTGGCAGTATCGCCAATCTGGTCGAAAGGTTTGGGGCGCGCTGAGCCTGGTTTTTGCCTTTCTGGCTCCCTTTGCCCATGAAAACGGCATTCTTGTTGGCCCGCTCCTGGCTGCGATTTTGTTCACTGGGCAGGATTGGCGCGATCGGCTGATGCGAAATCTCGGCCATATCCTCCTGTGGAGCCTGCCGGCGCTGCTATGGTTGCCCATCTGGTGGTTTGCGCCCAAAGCAGTAGACGGCAGCATCGGCATCCGCAATGGCGAGACGATGTTTCAAAATTCGGCTTATTTCCTCCAGGGCGCCACCTATCCCTTAACCTGGCTTGGTGGATGGGTTCGCTCCCGCTTGGGTATTAACGACATGACGGTGACGGTTGTTCTCGGCATGATAGCCCTCGCCGGGGCGGCTTTGATCCAATGGCTTGGTAGGGCCACCCGGCGCTCGTTGCTGCCTTGGCTATGGGTATTCATTGCCGCGATACCAGCCATATTATTTTTGAGTTTTGATTACGTGATCAACGGTCCACGCCTGTTAATGTTGGCTAGCGTTGGGGCGGCTTGGTTGTGGACTGACGTGGCTTTAGTGGCTATCGGCTGGATTCATATCGCGGACAGGCGTTCATTAAACCGACGGTGGCCTCGAATGGCCCTGGTGCTTGCCATTTTTGGCGTTCTCTTGCTGCAAAACTACATCTTTATCAAAAACCGGATGTCGCTGCATGAAATCCTTGGCCAGACGCAGCAACAGGCTATCTCGCTGACGACGGCTACAAACGCGGCCGGGAGGAAGGCAGTTTTCGTCAACTTGCCGACCTGGCTCGCGCCAGGCACCACGACTTACGCCCTTGGGCATGAGGGTGTTCAATTCTTGCCCAACTATGCCCCACCGGAAACCCTGGTTAGCGTCAACACTGGTCTGCCGGCCGAACTGGTGATCATCCGTTATGAAGCTATTCGGCCGGAAATGCCCTATCATTATGGCTTGGGCAGCTCAACCGCTGACTGGCCGGAAATAGCCGAAACCAGGAGCGACGTTTTCGTCGCCGACTATGATCTGGCTGGCATCACATTCCGCCCGGCCGGAGCATTTTTACCCCCGCCGACATCAGATGAGCCTTTGGCATTCTTTTCTGACCCTATGGGCAGCGAACGTATCGAGCTCCTCTCCGCCAAAGCGATCCGTGATAAAAACGATCTGCAGGTTAACCTGACCTGGCACGTCGAAGGGCAGGCACCTGACCAGGTTACCGTATTTGTTCACGTAATAGACGAACAAGGTCGGCTGATTTCGCAGTTGGATGGCGATCCCTTGGGTGGCAGTTTCCCCCTAAGCCAGTGGCCACCGGGAACTTCGGCTGAAGATCGGCGGGTAATCACCCTCGAAGATGGTTCAGAGACAGTTCTTATCGGTCTGTATGATCGGCTATCAGGAGAACGTTGGTTGGCTCTATCGACCGAAGAGGATTCGTGGCCCGAGGATGCAGTGCCGATCCCCGTGGAGTAAGCCGGGGGGTGATTCAACCGGCCGCTTTCACTACGAGGGTCCATTGAATGGTATCTCCCGTCCCTTCTGCCAGAGGGACCCGTGCCCCTGAATCCGGATTATACATTCCAACGGCCAGACCATACTCTCCGGGGGGCAGATCGGCCGGTAGCAGCATGGTATGTTCATCCAGGATCTGCTCCCCAGCTTGCCATAGGGTGGTTGGATAATCGCCGTTCACGGGAGGGCTATCGGCACCGGCAACCTGATTGCCGGAAGAATCGAGGAGGTGGACGAAGACAGTATACTCATGTAAA
>DOXE01000003.1 GCA_003519205.1 Chloroflexota bacterium | reverse complement strand
TGGCGAAAACGACAAAGAGCGTGCATCTGATGTCTCCAGGGGAATCGTCTTGACTAATTCCCACGAAGCCGTATCCCATAATTTGATCGCTTGTTCGTAGCCAAGGGAGACGAGTAACCGCCCTTGGTCGATGAAGTTGAGCGAACCCACAGCCACTTGGTGGCCAGTCAAGGTGCCGGCATGATCTCCTGATGGTAACGACCAGAGATTGATGTCGTTTCCCAGGCCCGAAGAAGCCAGAATCTTGCCATTTGGGGAGAAGGCAACAGAAGAGAGATTCTTCTGGCTAGCTTTGATGCCGACCACTGGTTCGCCTGAGAGCGTCCATACCATCGCCCGGCCGCCATAAGAGCCGGCCGCTACCCAATCGCCGTCATCGGAAATAGTGACGGCCGAGACGGTTTTTTTCCGATCCTGCAAGGTTTGAAGCAACTCCCCATCAGGAAAAGACCAAAACTTTACCGTATTGTCGGTTGATCCGGTAACCAATACCGCCTCGTCAGGTGTAAGATCAAAGCTATTAACGCTATTGTCATGTCCGACAAAGGTCCGCACGAGACTCCACTCAGGCACAGACCATAACTTGACGACATTGTCCATTCCTGACGATATCAGCGTTTTATCATCTTTCGTGAATTGAAGATTAAGAACATAACTATCGTGGGCTTCGAATATAAAGGGTTCATCCATGAACTGTGTTTCCTCCTGTTGGTGAGAACTCTGATGCAAGAGATGAGCCCGTTTCTACCACATTTTTCCCAGGCTGCCATCCATGTTGTAGTCAAAACGTACGAATGAAGACCATTACTTTTTGGGCATTTCTCACAATAGACAAATTATTTTCCCCCAGGTACAGTTTATGTGAATCTAACAGGGGTTCAATTTTTATGCTTTTACCTAATACTAGCCTGCTTCTGGTTCTGATTTCGCTGCTTAGCATTCTGGTCCTCATTCTAGAGATTGAGAACCAGCGATTACTTGTGGGCAGCTAGCGGAGGAGGAAAGCAAGAGCTAGCGAAGAGGCAGGAAAGTAGCGGGGCTGTCCACAAAAGGACAGCCCCGTTTTTATTTTAGGGTCAATTTAAATCGCGAGGTAATTGATGCGTTCTGATCGTCTTAAGACAGGTTACGACCGGGCACCGGCGAGGGCTATGTTAAAGGCGGTGGGCTTTTCTGATGAGGATCTGCGCCGGCCGTTGGTTGGTGTGGCCAATACCTGGATCGAGATCGGCCCGTGCAATTTCCATCTGCGCCGGTTGGCTGCAAAGGTTAAGGAAGGGATCCGGGCGGCTGGAGGCACGCCCATGGAATTTAACACCGTTTCCATTTCTGACGGCATCACCATGGGGACGGAGGGTATGAAGACTTCCTTAATTAGCCGGGAGGTCATAGCTGATTCAATCGAGCTTGTTGCCCGGGGAAACCAATTCGACGCCGTCATCGCGCTTTCCGGTTGCGATAAAACCATCCCGGGTACGGTAATGGCCCTGGCCCGTCTTGACATACCAGGCTTGATGCTCTACGGAGGTTCGATTGCTCCCGGTAATTTTGAGGGTCACGATGTGACGATCCAAGATGTTTTTGAAGCAGTTGGCGCTTATGGGGCCGGCCGCTTGTCGGCCGAACAATTAAAGGCTCTGGAAGATGCTGCCTGTCCTGGAGCAGGGGCCTGTGGTGGGCAATTCACAGCCAATACCATGGCCACCGCTTGCGAGTTCCTGGGCATTTCTCCGATGGGTAGCGCCAGTGTCCCGGCGATGGATGGAACAAAGGATCAAGTAGCCCTAGATGCCGGCAAACTGGTTATGGAGATGTTTAACCAGGATCTAACTGCCCGCCAGGTACTCACGCGAGAAGCCATCGAGAACGCCATTAGCTCGGTAGCTGCCACAGGCGGGTCGACGAATTCCGTCCTGCACNNTCGCCATCGCTAACGAAGCCGGTGTTGAGCTCGATATTGATGCTTTTGACCGGATCAGCGAAAAAACTCCCCTGATTGCCGACCTCAAGCCTGGCGGGCGTTTTGTGGCCACAGACCTGTACCAGGCCGGTGGCATCCAGCTCGTAGCTAAAAGGTTATTGGAATCAGGGCATTTGCACGCGGATGCCCTCACCGTAACCGGGAAGACAATTGGTCAGGAGGCGGAACAGGCGCAGGAGACACCCGGGCAGGAAGTGGTCCGTACGACCGGTAATCCTCTCAAGGCAAATGGTGGCTTGGTCATCCTCAAAGGCAACCTGGCGCCCGAGGGATGTGTCGTGAAAATTGCCGGGCACGACATGCGCCACCATCGGGGGCCAGCGCGTGTTTTCGACAGCGAAGAAGATGCCTTTGCCGCCGTCCAGGAAGGCCAGATCAAGCCAGGTGACGTCGTCGTCATTCGCTATGAGGGGCCTAAGGGTGGCCCTGGCATGAGAGAAATGCTCGGCGTAACGGCGGCTATCGCCGGTGCCGGGTTGGATGATTCGGTTACATTGCTGACGGATGGTCGATTCTCAGGAGCGACCCATGGCCTGATGGCCGGGCACGTGGCCCCAGAAGCCGTGATCGGTGGGCCGATAGCTGCTTTACGCGATGGTGATATTGTCAAGTTCGACGTGCCCGCCCGGCGATTAGACGTTGAATTGTCTGATGATGAGATAAAAGAGCGTTTGAAAAGCTGGCAGGCCCCACCACCTCGATATCAGACTGGGGTGATGGCCAAATATGCCAGGCTCGTGTCGTCAGCCGCCAAAGGTGCTGTAACGGGCTAGATTGGAAAGATTTTCTGCTGAATAGGTTGTGAAAGGATATTAATGGCTGAAGATTCGCGAAAAGGAGATGAAAAAATGTTAAAAACAGGTGCGGAAATATTTTGGGAATGCATGGTTCGGGAAGGAGTGGAAGTGGTCTTTGGCTATCCGGGTGGAGCGATCATGCCCACTTACGATGCAATGCTCGACTATCCCGTTCATCATGTTCTTGTCCGGCATGAACAAGGAGCAGCCCACATGGCCGATGGCTATGCCCGGGCTACCGGAAAGGTCGGTGTGGCCATGGCCACGTCTGGTCCTGGGGCCACCAACCTTGTAACAGGGATTGGTACGGCCATGATGGATTCTTCACCCATCGTTTGCATCACTGGGCAGGTTCCGGCTCACCTGATCGGTGGTGACGCCTTTCAAGAGACTGATGTGACAGGTATAACGCTTCCGATCACCAAGCATAATTTTCTAATCACCAGCGTCGAGGAAGTTGCCCAGGTCGTGCGAGAAGCTTTTTATATCGCTCGCAGCGGCCGCCCTGGTCCCGTCTTGATTGACTTTTGTAAAAACGCTCAGGTAGACAAAACTGAGTTCGTCTATCCCGAAGAGTTAGAACTGCCTGGGTACCATCCACCAAAGAACGCACCCAAAGAAGACATGGAACGGGCGGCCAAATTAATTGCCGAAGCCAAGCGACCCGTAATTTTGGCCGGACACGGCGTATTAAAGTCAGGGGCTATGGAGGAACTACAACAGTTCGCCACGAAGACACAAACCCCTGTTGCCATGACGCTATTGGGGCTTGGCGGGATACCGGCAACGCATCCCCTGAGTCTGGGCATGATGGGTATGCACGGTGAGGCGTACTGCAATAATGCCATTCAGCAATCCGATTTGCTCCTCGCTTTCGGTATGCGCTTTGACGACCGGGTAACCGGCAATCTGCGAACCTATGCGTCGCGAGCTCGAAAGATACACGTCGAGATTGACCCATCTGAGGTTCATAAGAACGTCAAGGTGGATGTTCCACTGATCGGCGACCTGAAAACGGTATTAGGGGAGTTAACGCCGATGGTTGAGCCCGGCGACCACGAAGAATGGCTGGATCAGATCGCCGAATGGAAGGAGGATACTCGAAAAAGAGACATTCAAGCTTGGGCTGATGATGGATTACTGTACGCATCTCACGTCATTCGCGATCTATGGCAAAAGACCAATGTTAATACCCTAGTTACCACCGACGTTGGCCAGCACCAAATGTGGGCCGCCCAATATTA
>DOXE01000457.1:2911-10371 GCA_003519205.1 Chloroflexota bacterium | reverse complement strand
CGTTTTTCTGGCAATATATTTTGTCAAGGTTTCATGGTTGCGATCGCTTCAGAACAAAATTAGGAATATTGCTTGGCCCAATATGGCGTGCTATAATGTAAACGTTGTCAGCTTCATCGGCTGAATGCAACGGCAATTGACTAATAGCTCGATGGAAAGTGGGCACCCCCCACTTTTTTGTTTTGTAACGGAGAGTTGGATTGGGCATATGAAAAGCGAATTCATGTTAGCTTTCAATGAGATCTGCGAAGCACGCGGTCTTTCGAAGGATGTGGTCATCGAGGCTTTGAAAACAGCCTTGGTTTCCGCTTATCGACGAAACACGAACATCAGCAATACTCAAGAGGTCATTGTTGAGATCGACCAGCGAACAGGAGAACCCACCATTTACGCTGAAAAAGAGGTCGTGGATTCGGTGTTTACGCCCGAGACTGAGGTTTTGCTGTCTGTGGCTACTCGTAGCGGGTATCCGGATGCCACCATTGGCGATACAGTCATGATGGACAGCACACCGGAAAACTTTGGCCGGATCGCAGCTCAAACTGCCAAACAGGTTATCCTGCAACGGGTGCGTGAAGCGGAAAGGGAAAAATTGTACGAGGATTTCTCCGCCCGTGAGGGTGAAATCGTAAATGGCACAGTACAAAGCGTTAGCGGACAAAATATCACCATTGGCCTTGGGCGGACGGAAGCAGTCCTTCCTCGGAGCCAACAAGTTCCCAGCGAACGATATCGGGCCCATGACAAGATCCGGGTTTATGTCTTGGAAGTTAGGCGCACGAATCGAGGTCCTCAAATCATCGTCAGCCGGAACCATCGCAACCTTCTGCGCCGCCTTCTGGAGCTCGAAGTACCGGAGATTTACAATGGCCAGGTTGATATCAAAAGCATCGCTCGCGAAGCCGGAGCCCGTTCAAAAGTAGCCGTCATGGCCATGCAGCCTGGCATCGACCCGGTAGGCGCTTGTGTAGGAATGCGCGGCGTCCGAATTCAGAGCATTGTTCGAGAACTAAACGAAGAGAAAATAGATGTTATCGAATGGGATCCGGACCAAAAAACCTTCATTGCCAAAGCACTTAGCCCGGCCCGCGTCTCGCAGGTATTTCTCGAAGATCACCCCGACGAGGGAATGACAGCCAGCGTTATCGTGCCGGATGATCTATTGTCTCTGGCCATCGGTCGTGAAGGACAGAACGCTCGTTTAGCTGCGAAGTTGACTGGATGGCGTATCGACATCAAGAGCCTTACAGAAGCTGCTGCTGAATCGCTGAACAACCTCGATCACCAGGCCGTTCAATCGGCTGCAACCATAAATGAGGAGTTGATCGGACAGGTTGAGTTGGTACTGGCCAAGAAATCTGCTAACCGCCCAATCACCTCAGAAGATTTCTTGGTCCTTAACCGTCTGGTATCTGGTGTTGAAGGTCGAATCGTAGCCGCACGCGCCGTCGAATATGAGCGCATCAACAAAGCTCGTTTGATGGCTCGCAAAACTGTGCCTGCACAAGCCTGGGAAGTTTCCGTTTCGGAATTAGATATGACTCCCCGTGTCCAAAATCTACTTGAGGAAAGTAATATATCGACGCTGGGCGACCTCATGATGTATTTAGAAATGGGCGACGACGCACTTCTAGACATTAACGGCTTTGGCACTAAGGCATTGGATGAAGTCAAAGAAGCTATCGACAGCTATGAACTACCTGTCGAAGAGATTGAAGCTGAAGTGCTAGAAGAGCCAGAGCTAGTCGAAGAAACAGAAGAATTACTAGAAGAAACCATTGTCGAAGAACTGGTTGAAAGTGAGGCGGTGGTCGAAGCGGAGAAAGAAGCCGAAGAAGACGCTGAGGTTGACCTTGTCCAAGAAGCAGAAGAAATTTCACTAGAACCTGAAGAAGTCGAAGCAGAACCAGTTGAAGAAGAGCCAGAGTTGGAATCTATCATCGACGATCTCGGCGTTTCACTTATCCAACTTGACAAGCCGAAAGAGGTAGAAAAGAAGCGCGTGGTGGTGGTAAGCCCGTCAACACCCATTCAACAAAGTGAAGAAGAGAAAACACGGCGCTCAGGCAAGCGTCTTATCATGGACGAGGAAAGTGGCGAGGTTGTAACCAAGCGCAAGCGCAAAGGCAGTCGGCGCCGTGAAAAATGGGAAGATTTTGAAGACCTTGAGGTGGACGAGTTGCTGGATGACAACTTCTAATAATCAAGTCATAAGGGCTCTACACAGAGAGATAAGGTGATAAAACAGCGGCGCAAACATGTACCAATACGAACTTGTGTCGCTTGCCGGCAAAAAATGGACAAGCGATCTCTTACACGTATCGTGTACACTGCCGATGAAGGCGTGGTCGCGGATATCACCGGGAAGCGAAACGGCCGGGGTGCGTATTTGTGCCAGAATTCAGATTGCTGGGACAAAGCGCTAAACAGTAACATCCTTGATCGCGCGCTTAGAACCGAGATATCTAAGCGGGAAAAAGAGGCGTTGCTAGAATTTCGAGCGGATGTTACACCTTCATTGGATTTATAAAACATGGCAGAAACAAAAACCTTAATTGAAATCCCTGATTTCATAACTGTTCGGGAATTGGCCGACTTCATGGAAGCCAGTCCTATCGATGTCATCAAGACGTTGATGAATAACGGCATCATGGCCAACATCAACCAACAGATTGATTTCGATACGGCCGCGATTGTGGCTGAAGAAATGGGCTTCGAAGCCGTTCCACTGGCCGTTGAAGAAGAGGAAGGGGAAGAAGGCGTCGTCCAGCCGGTCTGGAAACAAATCCTGGCCGATGAAGAGGAGCAAGACCTTGTTCCAAGGCCTCCTGTTGTGACGATGCTTGGTCACGTGGATCACGGAAAAACTTCATTACTCGACATTATTCGCCAGGCTAACGTCCAGGCGGGTGAAGCCGGAGGAATTACCCAACATATTGGTGCCTATCAGGTTAATCACAACGGCGAATTGATAACATTTCTCGATACGCCCGGTCATGAAGCTTTCACAGCCATGCGCGCTCGTGGGGCTCAGGCAACCGACATCGCCATTCTTGTTATCGCCGCTGACGACGGCATTATGCCCCAGACACTTGAGGCGATTGACCATGCCCGGGCAGCCCGGGTATCGATTGTGGTTGCCCTAAATAAAATGGATTTAGATTCGGCCAACCCGAATCGCGTGCTTCAGCAACTAGCCGAGATTGGGCTTACGCCAGACGAGTGGGATGGCGATACCCTGGTTATCCCCGTATCGGCCAAGTTGGAAGAAGGGATTGACGACCTGCTGGAAGCCATTCTTCTTTCGGCCGAGGAGCTCCATCCTCGCGCTAACCCAGATGCTCCACCCACGGGCACTGCCCTAGAAGCCCGGTTAGAGAAGGGGCGAGGGGTCATGGTCACCCTACTCGTGCAAAATGGCACGCTTAAGGTTGGGGATACGCTGCTTGTTGATGGTTACTATGGCCGCATCAAAGCCATGTATGACTTCAACGGCCGGCCAATCACTTCCGCGGGGCCTGCAACTCCTGTATCTGTAGCCGGGCTGAATGGTATACCGGAAGCAGGCGAACAGTTTATCGTCGTCGAAAGCGAGAAAGTCGCTCGCCACCTCATCGACGACTGGGCAGAGGACAGCTCCCTCCAGGAAGTTAGACGGGCTCCGGTCAGTCTGGACGAGTTCTTTAACAGACTTCAAGAGGGTGAGGCCAAATCACTGAACCTGGTCATTAAGGCTGATGTTCAAGGTTCACTGGAACCTCTGGTCAATTCATTAGAGAGATTGAGTTCAGAAGAAGTGGCCATCGAAATTATGCGAGCAGCCACGGGCAATATCACCGAGAATGACATTATGTTAGCTGCCGCCTCAGATGCGGTAGTACTCGGCTTCAACGTTGACGTAGATCCGGCTGCAAAAGCGGCGGCCAGCAACGAGCAAGTGGAAATCAACATCTACTCCATCATTTATAAGCTTATCGAAGACGTTGAAAAAGCCTTGAAGGGGATGCTCGCTCCAGTCTACAAGGAAGTTATCATTGGACGAGCTGAGGTTCGGCAGATATTTAAGATCCGCAGCGTGGGTGTCGTGGCTGGTTCTTATATGCGAACTGGTGAAGCGCGGCGAAATGCCCGAGTCAGGGTTATCCGGAACACTGAACTTCTCCATTCGGGGGAGGTGGCGAGCCTGAAACATCTTCAAGAAAATGTTCGAGAAGTTAAAACTGGCTTTGAGTTCGGTGTGTCAATTGTTGGCTTTAATGATTACGAACCAGGCGATATTTTAGAGTTCTTCGTCATCGAACGGGCTAATTAGTTTCCGTTGCGATTTACCGCAGGGACGCCAAGGATTTTAAGGTTAAACGACAGGGCTTTGGCACTTTCAGGGCCATTTCGCAATGCATACTAACTACTAATGGGCAAGATCCGGCAACAGAGAACTGCAGAACAGATCAAGATCATACTCAGCCAGCTCGTCTTAAGAGATTTGCGTGATCCTCGTCTGCAAGATTTAACAATCACCGATGCGAAAATCGACCGTGAGCTGCAATATGCAGACATTTACGTCAATGCACTGGGAGATGAGTCGCGTGAGGCTGAGGTGATGACTGCCTTGAAAGGCGCCACAGGCTATTTGCGAAGGGAGCTGGCTAGCCACATGACCTTGCGAACGGTCCCCCATTTACATTTCCACTGGGATCCAACACTGGACTATGCCGAACGAATTGACCAGTTGTTAGATAGCTTGGATATTCCGGCGGAGTCTGAAGGGGAACAAGAGGGCTAGGGGTGCTATCGTCGGCCACTGTCAATTTAATAGACCTGGCCCTGGATGGAGCCAATCAGATCGTAGCCATCACCCACGTTTCTCCCGATGGTGACGCTATTAGTTCACTCATAGCAACGGGTCTTGCCTTGCAGCAACTTGGAAAAACGTTCACGATGGTGTGCGATGACGATCTACCCAATCGATTTCATTATCTACCCCTCTCCAATCAAGTTCGGGCTATTGCTGATGGTCATTATGACCTGATAATAGCCCTTGACGTGGGAGATATCCCGCGGATGGGCCGAGCATTCGCCGATTTGCCTCGACCACGACCACCCATCGTCAATATCGATCACCACATAACTAATTCATATTTTGGCGATATCAACCTTGTCGTGCCCGAAGCCAGTGCTACAGCCGAGATACTGTTCCATTTATTCCCTAAATTAGGTGTCGAAATAACATCTGATCTGGCAACCAGCCTGCTATCCGGTCTGGTAGCTGATACCTTAGGTTTTCGAACGGCCAATGTCACCGGTGGTACTCTTCGCGCGGCGAGCGCTCTCATTGAAGCTGGCGCGGACTTATTTAGTGTTACCTCTAAAGCCCTGACGCTCAAGCCTTTTTCCACACTGTTGATGTGGCATAAAGGCCTAAACAACATTCAGATGGAAGATGGCTTAATCTGGACCTCCATCAGTTACCGGGAACGGTTGGAAACTGGATACGAGGACACGAGCTCATTCGGTTTAGGTAATCTGATGGCCGAAGTTAACGAGGCGGTCATGAGCGCCGTGTTTCTGGAATTAGCAAATGGGCGAGTCAGGGTGGGATTTCGCTGCCGACCGCCTTATAGCGTGTCAGAGTTGGCCAAAACCCTAGGAGGAGGCGGTCATCATCTGGCAGCCGGCTGCACCCTAGATGGACCATTGGATGAAGTCGTACACTTGGTCGTCAACCGGTCCAAGGAATCGATTCGGCGGCAGAGCACCACCCTGGAAGTGCCTGCTATGGATGTTGGTATCTGATAACACCAATCACATTGAGTTTTCCTTCACCCTCTTCGAATGATGATGTCCCAAATTGAAGGTGTTTTGAGCATCGACAAACCGGCCGGGTTAACGTCTCATGACGTCGTCGCCAGGATCCGGCTCATATCAGGTATCCGGCGGGTTGGCCACACCGGCACCCTAGATCCCCTGGCAACTGGTCTGCTCATCCTCTGCCTTGGCCAGGCGACGCGATTGGCCGAATTTCTTGCCGGACAAAACAAAGAATATCTGGCAACTATCCGGCTAGGCCAGGAGACAAACACTTTTGATGCCGAAGGCACAATTGTGGCCGAAAAGCCTGTAAATGTTTCAAAGATTCAATTATTAGCTGCTTTGGATCAATTTAGGGGAAAAATTAAACAAATTCCGCCAATGTACTCGGCCGTGAAAGTCGATGGCCAACCGCTTTATAGGCGAGCTCGCCAGGGAAAGGTAATTGACCGTCCAGCCAGGGAAGTAACGATTTTCGAGCTTGACTTGTATTGTTGGCAATCACCCGAAATACAGGTGCGTTTGGTTTGTTCCTCGGGCACTTATGTCCGTGTTATCGCTCATGATCTGGGTCGAAGCCTTGGCTGTGGGGCGTACTTGATGGGTCTACGCCGCACGGCCGTCGGCAACCATAGAGTCGATACAGCTATCCCCCTGGCTGATCTACAAAAGTCTGGATGGCAGGATTATTTGCAGCCTAGTGATATCGCCGTCAGCCATCTACCTGGCGTGGTTCTAGCAGAAGAAGAAGCCGTCTCCCTGTACCATGGCCAGCGAGTCCCTCATCATTCCGAGTCTGTTGAATCGTTGGTTCGTGCCTATGACGAGAATGGTCGTTTTATCGGCATCCTTACTGGTGATGAGCAATATTGGTCAGCTAAAAAAATCCTCTACCAACCTGGAGAGTGATCAGATAAAATCACGCGTCTATGACCAGATCATTTGAGTTGGCATCTGATATAAGCGAGGTTGGCGGAAAAAAGCCAACCTTTTTGGCGATCGGCATATTTGATGGCGTGCATCTCGGCCATCAAATATTGCTTAGGAGCATGGCCTCTGCAGCCCACGCCAGTGGTGCTCGGGCTGCTGCCCTAACTTTTTACCCCCATCCNNAAATGTTGGCGGAACAAGGTCTTGATTTGGTCATTACCCAAACTTTTAACGAGAGCTTGCGCCGGACGTCGGCCACTGATTTCATCGATAATCTCTGCCAGCATCTCGATCTCAATCAACTATGGGGTGGATCATTTGGCCTTGGCTACAATCGCGAGGGTGATCTTCCATTTCTCCGGCATCTTGGCCAGGAAAAGGGCTTTACCGTCCATAAATTCGAGGGGATGGTTGAATGGAATGGACGTCAAGTCAGCAGTAGTCGAGTACGGCAGTCCTTGCGGAATGGGCAGGTAGACCAGGTATCTGGCCTTTTAGGCCGGCCATATCGCCTGACCGGTACAATCATCCCGGGTGATGGCCGGGGCCGGCAGTTCGGGGTCCCGACAGCCAATCTCAGGATTTGGGAAGAGCAATTGTTACCGGCAACTGGCGTTTATGCCGCATATGCCTGGTTAGGAGAAAACCGGATTGCTGCAGCGTCTAATATTGGTTACCGTCCAACCGTAAACGGGCACAGCCTTAACGTCGAAGCTCATCTT
>DOXE01000457.1:0-2891 GCA_003519205.1 Chloroflexota bacterium | reverse complement strand
AGCCTATCGATAGCCCGTTCCAATTCGCTCATCGCCGTTGCAATTGAAAATCGCAGGTGTCCCTCAGCACTCCTGCCAAATGCAATACCTGGCGTCGCCGCGATATTTGTTTGCTCCAACAACTCGTTAGCTAATTGAAGGCTATTCAGCTCCGATTGGGTGAAACGGGGTAAAAGATAGAAAGCTCCCTCGGGCGCACTACAATCAATCCCATCTATTTCATTCAGAGCTTTGACCATAAAATCGCGGCGTTCCTGGTAAGCCTGGCGCATTTCTTCAACCACGTCTTGTGGCCCGGTTAGCGCAGCCACGGCAGCGGCCATGGTAAAGGTTGCTGCAGCCGTAACCGTCTGGCTATTCATCTTAGCCGCTAGCTTCATGATCGCCGTAGGTCCAACAAGCCAGCCAAGACGCCATCCAGTCATCGCATATCCCTTGGACAGCCCATTTACAGTCAATGTCCGGCCGGCCATTCCCGGTTCAGCTGCAAAGGCCAAATGTTCTCGACTGTCATAGATGAGTTTCTCATACACCTCATCAGATATGACGAACAGGTCAGCTGCGGTGGCCACCTCCACTATCGCATCAACTTCCTCGCGACTCAATACCCGGCCTGTTGGATTGTTGGGCGAGTTGACCATCAAGGCCTTGGTCTTGGGAGTGATTTTTTCTTTGAGATGTTCGACCGTGATCTTAAAATTATCTGCGGCCGAAAGGCTAACCGGCACCGGCTCTGCACCATGAAGACGGATGATGGGTGGGTACGATACCCAAACCGGCTCAAAATACAAAACTTCATCTCCCGGATTTACGACAGAAGCTAGCGCGATGTTCAAAGCCCACTTGCTTCCCGGCGTGACCACGATATCGCTATCATATTTGACATGTACACCATGATCGTGGACCATCTTATCCGCGATCGCTTTTAGTAGAGGAACCGTGCCTTTCGTGGGAGACGGATAATGTGTTTGACCATCCCTCATGGCAGAAAAGGCCGCATCGAGGATATGGGCGGGCGTGTTAAAGTCAGGGTCGCCTCCGGCTAGGGCGATCACATCTTTGCCGGCCGCTTTCAAGGCTTTTGCTTTATCATTGACGGCCATCGTTGCAGATGTTGGTATTCGAACTAACAAGCGAGAGAGTTCACGCATCGATTCTTCTCCTATAAATTAGAACTGAACAAGGATTTCACCCCTGATTTCAAATGCAAAGGGTAATTCTAACAGAGGGTCGTTCAAAGTCTAGAGGAATTTGGCAACACGAACAAATTCTTTCTGTCTATATCCTCTGTGTAATTCTATCAATGGATCGAAGATGAGATGATTGAATACCAGCACCATTCAATCAAAGCCATCATCCTGGGTATCATGCAGGATGCGGGATTACCCCATGCCGGGTGTCTTTGCCATCGTTGCCGGGCTGCTTATGCCGATCCAGTTTTGAAGGAATATGCCACCAGCCTGGCCATCGTAGACACGCGCCAAGATCAGTCAAAGGTGTGGCTGATCGATGCTTCACCAGACATCAGGGAACAAATCAACATTCTGGCCGATGTTCTTGGACCAAATTCTTCTTTGCCTGGGCGATTGCGTCAACCGGATGGCATCTTCCTGACCCATGCCCATTTCGGCCATACGGCCGGCTTAATGCACCTTGGCCCTGAAGCGATGGACGTGCAGCATCTACCCATTTATTGTTCTAACGGCCTGGTGGAAGTCCTCCAGCAGTCTCGCTTGTGGCAGCCGCTCATCAACAACCTGGATCTTTTTCCCTTGGATCCATTTCAGAGGTTCGAGATCGCCAGCGATCTTTACATCGATTCCTTACCAGTTCCCCATAGGGATGAACTGGGCACAGACACGTTCGCCTACCGGATCACCGGACCAAACAAAACGCTGATCTACATACCAGACATTGACGATTGGAATTTGTGGCCTGAAGCTCGGGAATTCCTGAGGGCCGCAGATATTGCTCTGGTGGATGCTTCGTTTTTTAGCGAGGACGAACTGGGAGGGCGGGCTCCCGTAGCCCACCCACTGGTGATGGATACCCTCCAATTTTTTGACCAATTACCCGTTCAGTTGTGGCTAACCCACTTCAACCATACCAACCCAGTCCTGGACCCAAATGGTGATGCCCGTCGGCAGGTGATCTCGGCCGGTGGGAAAATTGCCTATACTGGAAAAGTATTTGACCTATAGTTGGCCGGAAGTTGCATCCCAACCTTCAAGCAATTTCTGGTAGGCAGGATCTTCATATCGATCCAACTGAAAGGCAGCCGCATAGTCGGGCATTTCGGATCCGGTAATATGAGCGGCCAGTAACTCGCCGGCCGCCGGGCAGGCCATCACGCCAAAGCCAGACAAGGCACCGATGATATAAGCCCCCTCTACCGGTAGTGGTCCCACCAGGGGACGGTTTTCACGAGTTTTACAATAATAACCACCATCCACAACAGGTCGTCCCATCTTATTGATATATGCCGAAAGAGCCGGAACCATCCGGGTAAGCCCACGCAAGACGATTTCAGGGTAAAAGTCATCAAATGTTGGCGGCCATACAGGCTCCTGTTCTTCGATGTCGTATGTCCAAAGAATGAGCAACACAGGGCTCTGACCTAATCCTTCGGGGCGGAAATGGACGCCAGCCGGGAATTCTTCAAGCAGCCAGCGGGTATCCTCAAAGGCTCCGAGCTCTTGCCGCTCTTCTTCTGACCAGGGCAGATAAACAGGATCATTCCAGATCATGAGCGGCACGTGCCGTGGGATGATGCCTAATGTGTCATTAAAGGCGATTTTTCCGTGCAATTCGTTGAAAACCGGCAATTTTATGCCGATCATGGCCCCCACATTATTAATATAAGGTCCCGCCGCGTTGACAAAGGTGGCTGT
>DOXE01000126.1 GCA_003519205.1 Chloroflexota bacterium | reverse complement strand
GCTCAACCATCTCAACTACCAGACCCTGATCGCCACGAAAGCTGCCCGCATTCATGAAATTGGGTTAGGCCGTCCTTTGCTCGAGTTTGGTATCCGAAGAGCACACGGCAAAGGCGGCAATGCCGGCGCCAGGGCAGCACTTATCGGTGGGGCCGACTTTACCTCCAATGTGGGCATCTCCCACGTGCTGGGTTATCCACCTCAAGGTACCCATGCCCACAGCATGGTCCAAGCCTTCATCGCTCTGGGATACTCCGAGCTTGAGGCGTTTCAAGCTTACGCCGACGTTTACCCAGACGACTGCCTGTTGCTGGTTGACACCGTCAATAGCCTCGAGAGTGGTCTTCCCAACGCGATCAAAGTATTCGAACAATTGCGGCAAAGGGGACATGAACCGGTTGGGATCCGGCTCGATTCGGGAGACCTGGCTTATCTCAGCATCCAGGCGGCCTGCATGCTCGACAAGGCTGGCTTTCCGGATACGACCATTGTGATTTCCGGAAATCTGGACGAGTTGACCATATGGCAAATCCTCACCCAGATTCAAGGGGAAGCGCCACGTTATGGGATTGAGCCAGATGATCTTATCGGCCGGTTGGTTTACGGCGTGGGAACACGTCTGATCACATCGCGGGGAAATTCAGCCTTGGGCGGCGTCTATAAGCTAGTAGCTATTAAGAAACAAGGCCAATGGGAACCTGCTATCAAATTATCAGAGACATTGAGCAAAACTCCCAATCCAGGGAACAAGCGGGTCTGGCGAATATACGACAAGCGTGATTATGCCACGGCCGACTTATTAGGCTTGGGTGATGAAAACCCACAAGATATGGAGGGTCTACGGCTACACCACCCCACCGACCATACGAAAGTCCGTGTGCTATACCAGGACGATATCGCCGAGATAGAACCACTTCTTGTCGAAGTATTACGCGATGGGGAAGTAGTTTATAAAAATCACACGATCGAGGAGATGCGCCAGCAACGTGTATCTGATATGGAAAGACTCGATCCTGGCGTACGCCGGCTAATAAAGCCACACATCTACCACGTTTCTTTGACCCAAGAATTATGGGATCTTAAACAGGACCTGATCCGATCCATGCGACAATGAGTGCCAAGCGATCCGTTACCACATGCCTGGTCGTCGGGGCCGGCTTATCTGGGCTGTTGGCCGCAAACCGACTGCAAGAAGCGGGTATGAAAGTAACAATTTTAGAAGCTTCAAGCGAGGTTGGCGGCCGTATGGCGGCTTTTCGCTTAAATGGGCCCGGTAAAGAGCTGGCCGTTTTCGATTATGGAGCCCAATTCTTCACAGTGCGAGATCCACGATTTGCGGTCTTGACTACCCATTGGTTGGAGAAGGGCTTAGCCATTGAATGGTCACGGGGATTTGCCACAGCCGATGGCTCTTATTATGCCGATGGCCATCCCCGCTACCGGGGTTTTCCGGATATGACNNGCCTTACTCCTCACACCGCCAGTACCCCAATCGTTAAGCCTCTTATCAACCAGCAAGGTTAGGCTACCCAAAGATAAGCGCCAGGCACTAGAGCAGATTAGCTACGAACCGTGCATCGCCCTATTGGTCTTACAAGAGGATCCCGGTCACTTCCCAGAGCCAGGAGGCTTATGGCCGATTGGAGAGCCAATCGCCTGGATGGCCGACAATTACAGTAAAGGCGTCTCCCAGGTACCAGGCGCGATTACCATTCACGCCGGCCCGGAATTCAGTTTAAAATACTGGGATGAAGCTGATGAAATGGTGGCCGAATACTTGTTAGATGCAGCAGCAGAATGGATAGGAAGCAACTCTAAGATAGTCCACGTCCATCGCTGGCGATATAGTAAACCTCTCAGGTTACATCCGGAACCATATTTGGCAATCTCCGATCCCGCGCCTTTGATTTTCGCTGGCGATGCCTTCGCCGGACCCCGGGTGGAAGGGGCAGCTCTTTCGGGCCTGGCTGCGGCCGAATGGCTTTTGTGATGATAAAGTGGTACCTGGGCACGATGGGTTTCAGCTATAAAGACTGGAACGGCGTCTTTTACCCAGATGGGGTGCCCCCCCGAGACTACCTGGCTCACTATAGCACCATCTTTGACGCTGTTGAATTGGACTCGACCTTCTACGGCACGCCAAGACCACAATATGTGGAACGATGGGCAGCTGTCACACCGCCAGAATTCACCTTCTGCGTTAAAATACCGCGAGAGATTACCCACGACCTACGGCTGATGGATGCCGTCGAGCCAATGAATGAATTTCTTGATACTATTAGCTTATTGGGCGACAAACTAGGCATCATCTTAATACAATTACCGCCGGACATGACTTTTGCTCACATCCACAAATTGGCCGTCTTCTTACGAGAGTTGCCCAGGGAGTTTCGTTATGCTGTCGAATTCCGCCACGCCTCCTGGCACCAGACGGCGACAGGACAGATGTTGCAGAACCACCAAATCGGTTGGGTTTCAACCGACTATGTCTACCTTCCCCAGCGAGTATATGTGACGACCGACTTCATCTATATCCGCTGGATCGGCCGGCATGGCCAGTACGAAACCAAAGATCATGAACGGAGTGATATGACGCCAAAGTTGGAAAAGTGGTGGGAAGATATACAGGCAAGGCTGGAAGGTGTCTACTCAATTTACGGTTTTTTCAATAATGACTATGCCGGCCACGCGCCCGCTACTTGCAATAGATTCAAGGATGTCGTGGGATTGCCAACTACCCCTACCCAGCCCCCACAACAGCGCAGTCTTCTCTAAGGCTAACCGCCAGCAATTAACTGTGCACTCGAGAAAACCGCCTCGCGGGCGGCATCGAAGGCGAGATTGGGATAAATGCCCAATATGAAGGTAATTAAGACGGCAACGGCGATGGCGATAGTCGCGCCTATTGCTGGTTTAAGAAGCATTTTGTCTTCGCCCTCGAACATGAACGAGTAGAAGACGACCCGCAGATAGAAGTAACCGGAAATGACGCTAGTGATAACGCCGATGATGGCTAACCAGGCCATGCCCGCCTCGACCACAGAACCAAACACGGCAAATTTGGCCGTAAATCCGCCAGAGGGCGGCACTCCCGTCAAAGAAAGCATAAAAAAAGCCAGAGCCATGGCCATCAGCGGGCTGCGCTTGAATAAGCCTTTGTAGTCATCTAGCATAACCCCTTGCCCTTCTTGCCGTTCAACGGTCACGACGATGGCGAAGGCTCCCAAATTGGTGAATAGGTAGGCAAACATGTAAAAAAGGGCGGCACTCATACCCTGTTCACTAGAGATGGCCGCTGCCACACCCATGAGGATGAAACCGGCATGGGCGATGCTAGAATAACCCAGCATGCGCTTGATGTTTCTTTGAGCGATGGCAATGACATTACCAAGAATCAGAGTCAAGGCGGCAATAGCCGCGACGGCCGGCACCCAAGCCCCATCGAGGTCTGGCAAGGCATAGATAAAAATGCGAATCAAGGCAGCGAAGCCAGCCACCTTGGCACCGACAGACATAAACGCCGTCACCGAGGTCGGTGCACCTTCGTATACATCTGGGGTCCACATGTGAAATGGAACGGCGGCGATCTTAAAGGCCAGACCTACCAGTACCATGACCGCTCCGGTCAAGGCCAGAGCGCCGCCAGCACCAGCCCGCTCCAGGACCTGGGGCAAGGCAGTTGTACCAGTCGCGCCGTAAATCAGGGCGATGCCAAAAACCAGGAATCCTGAAGCGAAAGCGCCTAGAAGAAAGTATTTCATGGCCGATTCTTCCGAATCGATGCGCGGCCGGGCAAAACCAGACAAAACATATAGCGGGATGGACAAAAGTTCCAGGGCCAGGAAGACGAGGATTAAATCATTGGCCATGCCCATTAACATCATGCCACTTATCGAAAAAAGCATTAAATAATAATATTCACCCCGCTCAAGGTTGGCTTTTCTTAGGTAATTAACCGACATGAGAACGGTCAGAAAGGCTGTCAATAAGACGATGATGTTAATGAATAAACTATAATTGTCCACGACGACCATGGGAGTACCATCTTTCGGCGTGAAAGTGGCTCCATTTACATCCCATAGCGCTACGGTTTGGATGAAGGCCAGGGCAATACCGATTAAGCTAAGCCAGGCGATCCAAGCCTTGTTTTGACTTCGCACGACCAGGTCAAGCAACATCAAAAGGATAGCCGAGCCGACGATGATCACCCAGGGCAAAATGAGCAGGAGGTTGATGGTTGGGGCTTGGAACATTCTGGTCAGAATCCCTCTTTCGATCCAATTTTCACAATGATATCAGATTTCAACGTGCCGGGCACTTTCGCACAAAGGCCGCGAATTAGAACTAGAGACATTTATCCACTCGAATCCGGTCTAGGAAAAGTATGCTGGTGGACAATCGTTTGTTTGGGCGTGAGGTGGACAAAGGCGTAGCTAGGTGGATGGTTCAAGTCATAAAAGGTTGTAATATCCTGGGGCCAAGCGCCGAATTGAGAGAACACGCTGGCCACACTGAAATAGAGAATGCCATCTCGAATTGTTTGCATATGCTGGTGCACGTGACCGTAGAATACACCACGCAGCCTATTCCGCGCGGGCAGCAATGCCCGGTGTAAATCATCGCCATTGGCGATCAACATGTTGTTGTCCATCCAGATCGAGTTGAGTGGTACAACCGGAAAATGAACGAACACCACCAAGGGCGGGCCATCACTCTGGGATTCTCTAGCAACCAATTCCAACTGAGAATCAGGCAATAAACCCTGTGGATCGATGCTAGCCGGCCCCTTGGCATCAAGAACGAGAAAACGATAACCTTTGACCTCGAAAACGTATGTCAGACGATCGGGACCGGTATGGACTTCTTCTTTTGCTCCCATGGGTAGGAATCGGGCGATATCAGCCGCTGAATCGTGGTTTCCATTGACATAATAAATTGGCACATCTAATAATGAAAAGGTCTCAGCCGCCAGGCGAAAGGAGGCTGGGTCTGGATCGGTGACGACATCTCCTGTATGGATCACGAAATCCGGCTGCTGTGGCAGGCCATTGATGATCTCGACAACTCGCCGGGCGCATGGCAGGGCGTAATGACCTCGGAGACTATACCCGGGTGTCGGGCCGATGTGAGTATCGCTTATATGGACAAAATAAGCGGTTTCAACTGTTTCAGATGGATAAAAAGAAGCTGGCATAGTTAAAATATCGATGGATTGAAAACTCTAGCTAACTAATAAGCCCGGGAGAAAATGGCCAGTTGATTCGCCTCCCGGCCTGTGTAAAAACATCTGCCCTTGCCTTCTGGTTGTTCGAGGGGGAAACATCGAATGGTAGCTTTCGTTTCTTCTTTTATTCGCAACTCATCTTCGTTGTTACCCGCCCACCAGGTCCGAGCGAAACCAACTTTAACCGCTTCTTTGAAACTCGCGTAGTCTTGAACATCAACCGTACGATCTTCACGAAAACGGCGGGCTTTTTCGAACATGGCCTGATGGATATCATCTAACAACTTGGTTACGATTTCTGGCAGGCCTTCTTGTGAGACGAACTCCTT
Source organism: Chloroflexota bacterium (assembly GCA_003519205.1). GTDB lineage: Bacteria > Chloroflexota > Anaerolineae > Promineifilales > Promineifilaceae > UBA11865. Next base: position 494 of record DOXE01000126.1, on the reverse strand, counting down.
ACCCTCGCGACCTGGAATATCGCGCCGGGCCAGGGCCACTGAGTTTTTGGCCACATCTCGAGGTCCTATTTCGATGCGAGTCGGCACCCCTCGTAATTCCCAGTAATTAAATTTGAAGCCAGGTGTGAGGTGGTCGCGATCGTCCATCTTCACCCGGATGCCCGCACCGGCCAATTCGGCATTGATCCGAGTGACGACTGGCATGATGGCCGACTTCTCCTCATCTGTCTTATAAATGGGGATGATGACGGTCTGGTATGGGGCCAGGCGCGGCGGCAAGACTAAACCCTGATCGTCGCCATGGACCATGATGATTGCGCCAACAAAGCGCGTACTCAATCCCCAAGATGTGGTCCAACAATATTGGAGCTCATTATTTCGATCTAGATACTTTATGTCAAATGCCTCGGCGAAGTTCTGGCCGAAATTATGGGACGTGCCAGACTGAAGCGCCCGCCCGTCACCCATCATGGCTTCGACGGAAAAGGTGCGTT
>DOXE01000184.1 GCA_003519205.1 Chloroflexota bacterium | reverse complement strand
GCCTCGGCCGGATCCGGGAAGCTGATATGAACCACCTGACCATTTCCTAACCAGACTGGGCAATCCTCGGCGGCGTTATCGCATACGGTGATAACCAGGTCTAACTTCTTCTTGCGGAACTCATCCGTCGATTTTGATTTATTGTGGGAAATGTCGATCCCCATCTCAGCCATGGCCTCGATGGCCATTGGATGAACGTATGCTGAGGGTCGGGTACCGGCCGAGTAGGCCTTCCATTTTTTGGAGAGATCATGGTTGACAAAGCCCTCGGCCATCTGGCTACGACAGGAATTCCCAGTGCATAAGAAGAGAACTTTTTTCTTTGACATTATTTTATCCTTGAGGAGGAGGTGCTTCTAATTCGGAATCCATCTCGATGTATTCGCCGGTATTCATGTATACCACCCACTCACAGATGTTCGTTACCCGATCGGCCGCGCGTTCTAAATTGTGAACTGCCCATTCCAGGTGGTTTGACATCTCAATCTTGCTTGGATTTTCAGTAACAAAGGCCACTAAATTTCGATAGATCTCGTTGAACAAGGCGTCAACCTCGTCATCTTCGGCCGGTATGGCCCGGGCCAGGTCGGCATCACCTCTGCTGGCTGCATCTAAAGCCCGGCGGAGCATATCCTTCGTCTTTTCGGCCATCTGCGAGAGTCCATCAAGAACATCAGGGATAGGCTCTGGCCCGATCATCAAGCTGATCCGGGCGATCCCTTTGACGTAATCGTTGATCCTTTCCAGCTCACCGCTGATTTCAATCGAGCTAGCGATGAGGCGCATATCGCCCGCCATTGGCTGTTGGGTGGCGATAAGGGTCAGGGCATCATTCATGATCTTGATACGCCTCTGGTTAACATCAATATCCCCAGCAATAAGATGCTGGGCGCCGTTGACGTCCCTGGCAAATAGAACTTCGATGGAAGTTACAATATTATCGCCAACCTGGCTGCCCAAGCTCAAAATCTGATCCCGCAATTGTTGCAATCCACGCTCAAAATTTGTCCGCAACATTATCTCTTATCCCTCCGAATCCCTACATTTTGCAACTAAGTTTTATTTACAATTCAGCTATCCTATCCAAACCGGCCGGTAATATACTGCTCTGTGAGCTCATTTTTCGGATTGGTGAACAGGTCCTTCGTCACCCCGTACTCAACCAGGTAGCCGGCCCGATCCTCATCCATGTTGAAAAAGGCTGTGTAGTCGGAAGCTCGAGCAGCTTGCTGCATATTGTGGGTCACGATGATGATGGTGTAGTTCTTCTTCAAATCCTGAATAAGCTCTTCGATGCGTAAGGTAGAGATGGGATCGAGGGCCGAGGCCGGTTCGTCCATGAGAATGATCTCTGGCTTGATGGCAATGGCTCGGGCGATGCACAAACGCNNGAGAGTGAATACCCGCTCTGATCCAATTTATCCTTCACCTCGTCCCAGATGGCCGCCTGGCGCAAAGATTGCTCAACCAAGGTGTCCATGTCACCTTTGTACCCATTTATTTTAGCCCCCCAGGCGACATTTTCATAGATACTTTTTGGAAAAGGATTCGGTTTCTGAAACACCATACCCACGCGACGCCTGACCTCGACCGGATCGACATCATCATCGTAGAGATTCTTGCCGTGAAAGAAAACCTCGCCCTCTAACCACGAGGTCGGCACCAGGTCATTCATGCGGTTGAAGGCGCGAAGCACAGTGCTTTTACCGCAGCCTGATGGGCCAATGAGGGCCGTTATCTGGCGCGGGTTTATCTTTAAGTTAATATTTTTAACGGCGCGAAAGTCGCCATAATAAATGCTCATTTCGCGCGTTTCGACGGCATACTGGCCGTTCGCAGATAAAGTCGTCTCGGTCATTACTCCTATCCCATTTTTTTACTTTGGCGATTCCGAATGTAGACGGCTGTCGCGTTCAACAAGATCAACAGTATGAGCAAAATGATGATCGCGGCAGCGGCGATATTACGGAATACACTTTGGGGCCGGGTCGTCCATTGGAAGATCTGGATCGGCAAGACGGTGAATTTCGAAAAAGGACCAGTAGGATCGGCGGTGATGAAGGTCGAGGCTCCAATCACTACCAGTGGGGCAGTCTCTCCAATAGCCCGGGACATAGACAAGATGGTTCCGGTTAGAATACCTGGCAAGGCGTTGGGCAGAACATGGTTCCAGATGGTTTGCCATCTGGTTGCACCTAGACCATAGCTGGCGTTGCGGAGTGAGCTAGGGACAGCTCTAATGGATTCTTGGGCGCTAATGATGATGATGGGTAAGATCAAAAGAGCCAGGGTCAGCCCGGCCGAAAGCACAGTCCGGCCGTTAGCCGTGCTTCCAGCATCGACCGTCCCAAAGGCAGCCCCACTGGTGATTGGTTCTAAGGCGCGCACAAAGACGGCCAGACCCAGCATGCCGTAAATAATGGAGGGTACCCCAGCCAGGTTGTTGATATTGGTCTGGATGATCCGGTTATACCATTTGCGCTGATCCGCATATTCCTCCAGGTAGATGGCCGCCCCAACCCCAACAGGAAAAGCCACGATCATGGTGATGGCGATCACCCACAGCGTACCCAAAAACGCCGTACGCACACCGGCCAACTCAGGCTTACTCGATTGTGGAGTGGTGATAAAATCCGATGATAACCAGGAGCGATATTCAATTATAGCGTTAGGGTACTTTTGGGCCGCTTCCAATAAGATTTCCGAACGATTCAGGATTGAGTCAAGGAGAAACCAGGCTTCAAGCACTGTCGGTACGACGACTCTCTCCTGGACCAGTAAGTAGATGTCCTGTTGACTTCGGGCAGGCGCGGTACAACCAGCCGGTGGAGCCTCGCTGGAACACAGTTCCTCCCACAGATCAGGACTTTCAAAGGCCAAGCCACCCTCCAAAAAAGGTTGCTCGCGTTCCAACCGGCGGCCGGTGTTGGTTGAGATATTATTTTGGAGGATAGTTACGAGTGCTTCCTTGGGCAGATTTTGTAGTCCAACGTCGTAGACGCTATCNNCTCGGACCAGTTGGTTGTCCCAACAAATATCCCCTGCAACTCTTCATGAGTGACATCGTTCAAATAGTCCAATTCATTGTTGGCCACGACCACCAGCGCATCGGTGCCAATGTGAATCTCAATCAGCTCGCGTCCATTGGCCCGGCAAGATTCGAACTCTATGGGATTGACGGGACGGCTGGCATTGACAATGTCCAGGTCAGGTATAGCTTCAATACAAAAAGCATTAAAGCCACCGCTGGTACCAACGCTGGTTACGTCAATGCTGTCTGGAAATCCCTGAGCCTTAAAGGCCTCGGCCACCGCGCTGGAAACGGGGTAGATGGTCGAGCTACCGACAATTTGAATGCGACCGGAGAAATCGGCCGGATCCCCGCCGGTCAGCACACCGGCGTCTAAAGCCTCGGCCACCGCTTGTTTCGAGGCTTCGATAACCTCAGGTTCGGCCGGGAAGTAACCGATGGCCTCGACGAAGTCGTCCACATTTTCCAGGTAGTAACTTACGAAGGCTGCCACTTCAGGTTTCGAGTTCAAGATCTCAGGCGTTGTGTAAATATATAAAGGCCGGGTCAGGGGATACTCACCGCTATTAGCCGTCTCGGCTGAGGGAGCAACGCCGTCCACCGATAAAGCCTTCAATTTGTCGGCGTTATTAGTGTAGAAAGCGTAACCAAAAAAACCAGTAGAATTGGCCACGCTGCCGATATTATTGGCTAGTTTCTGGTCGTCCTCGCTAAATTCGACATTGCCCGCACTCAAAATCTGCTCGGTGAAGTATCCTTGGACCAGGACCTGTTCTGGAATTTCTTCCTGGACGGCCGTTAGCCCAAAGGATTGGTTGATGATGTTCAACAAGAGCACCGTCAACACAACGACGGCGACGACGGTCGCCAACAAGAACATCATTCTCCAGAGTGACCCCGTTCGGTGACGGCCCCCAATTTGTGACTGCAGATCATCACCTGAAGGGTAAAGTTCGTTGCCATTGTTCGTCTGATCGGTCATTCGTACACCTCACGAAAACGACCGACGACAAAGCGGCTGATGATGTTCAATCCTAAAGTCAACAAAAACAGCAAGAGGCCAATGGCAAAAATGCTGTTGTAGTCAATGGAGTCATAACTGAGATCCCCACCACTGATGCGCACGATATGCCCGGTCATGGTCTCGGCCGACTCAAAGGGGTTGAAGGTGAATTTCGGTCCGGCACCAGCGGCAATGGCCACGATCATCGTCTCGCCAATGGCCCGGGACATGGCCACCACAAAGGCAGCGGTAATGCCGGACAGGGCGGCCGGGACGATGATTTTTAATGACGTCTCCAGCTTGGTTGCTCCCAGGCCGTAAGCTGCTTCGCGCAGTGAATTGGGGACGGCGTGCAGCGCATCCTCGCTAAGCGAACTGACCAAAGGAATGATGAGGATGCCGACGACAATGCCGGCCGAAGCGGTATTGAAGATCTGTACCGTGTCAACGCCAAGCAGCCTTCTAAGAAGCGGGGTCATGAAGGTCAGGGCAAAGTATCCGTAGACCACGGTCGGAATCCCAGCCAAAACCTCTAAGATCGGTTTGAGCGTGCTACGAGCCCGGGGCGAAGCATATTCGCTTAAATAAATGGCCGTCGCCAAACCCAAGGGTAACGCGACTAACATGGCGATCCCGCTGATCATCAGGGTAGCATTCACTAAAGACCATATGCCGAATTTTCCAATAGCCGGTATCCACTCCGTGCCGGAGAAAAACTCCGCGATGGACACTTCTGGGGATGAAAAGAAAAGTAAGGCCTGGCTGGCTAATACATAGATGATGCCGATAGTCGTCAAAATGGAAATGGCGCCAGCCACAAAAAGCAGGGTCTCAATAATCATCTCACCAATACGAGGACGTTTAACAAGCGCTCGATCGATGCTGTCAGAATCAACAATTTGGGTTGACGATGTTGGGGTTAAAGCTGAATCACTTTCCATACGATATCCTTTCCTAAAACTATTCTCTCTCAAATTCTATCTTCCCAAAACGGCAAGGAGAGGCCGTTTACACGCCCTCTCCTGCCTTGTTTGTGTCACCCATTGGTTGTCGATGACCTACATTGTGCAACAATGACTCAACACAAATGAGTGACCGGTGATTTCTCCCCTGTGCTTTGAAAATTCCCCAGATTATCCCTGAGCATCCAACCAACTTTGAATCGATTGATTTAAGGCATCAGGACTGGCTGGGAAATAGCCGACATCCTCGACCTCTTCGTTCACGTGGGTCAGGTAGAAGTTAATGAAATCAGCCACCTGCGGCTTTTCGGCCATGATATCCGCCGTGCTATAGATGAACAGCGGCCGGGCCAGCGGGTAAG